>CALWKP010000170.1 GCA_944381295.1 uncultured Clostridia bacterium
AACGTCCCGAGGCTACCTGCACTACGGTATTCTCTCCGTAGGCATAAAAATCTTCATGCAAGCCGCCTTCCCCGGTATTGTAACAAATCCCCAGTTCCGACGCCGCCCGGGCAAGGCTCTCATGAGCATTATAGCTGATCGACCCATAACTCATCGCCGAAAACAGCACCGGCATGGAAAGTTCCAACTGCGGCGGAAGATTCCACAGTAACTTTCCATCCGCGCCGCGTTCCACTCGATCGGGCTTTTTTCCTAGAAACACTTTCGTTTCCATCGGTTCCCTCAGTGGATCAATAGAGGGGTTCGTCACCTGTGACGCGTTAATCAGAATTTTATCCCAGTATACCGGGAACGGTTTGGGGTTCCCCATAGACGAAAGCAAAACGCCTCCGCTGTTCGCCTGCTTATAAATCTCCCGGATGGTATCTTCCGTCCAGTTTGCATTTTCCCGGAATGTACAGCCGCTCTTGACAATTTTCAGCGCTCGCTCGGGACAAAAAGCTACACACCTCTGGCAGTTCACACATTTTGTTTCATCACTGTCCATTCTTCCGGTTTCTTTCCTATAAAAATGTACCCCATTTGCACATTCCCGTTCGCAAATCCGGCATCCGGTGCACCGTAAGTCATTTCGAATCACTTCAAATTCCGGATAGATGAATTCTACGCCCATTAGTAAGCCCCCTCCTTTACCTTCACAATCACCGGCTCTCCGCCAGCTGGAGAGTAAATCTTTTCTGCATCCGGCTCCATCGCCCGGATCGCTGCTTCTTCACTCGCAATATATACATTGTCCCCCTTGCTTCCCACAACCATAGACCGCAATTTCAACCGATCGTTTAATGCCATCAGTCCTCCGTGGAATCCCAGGACAATTGAAAATGGTCCTGTCACCAGCAAGCTGGAAAACATCGTCCTCAAATACGTTAGTTTTTGCTGCTCTTCTTCCCCTTTGCGCGCAATCGTACTCCAGAATGGCGCTGCGATGACACTCGCCGCTTCTTCTAAGGTAAGTCCCTGCCGCCGGAGCAGATAATCCATAATATAGGTAATCACTTCGGTATCTGTCTGTAAAGTGCATTGATACCCGAACATCTCAATAAACCGACGGTTCGCATCATAAGAAGAAATCTCTCCGTTATGTACGACGGAATAATCCAGCAATGTGAACGGATGTGCTCCGCCCCACCAACCTGGAGTATTGGTAGGATATCTTCCATGTGCTGTCCAGGAGTATCCTTCATATTCATCCAGTCGGTAAAACATTCCGACATCTTCCGGATATCCTACTGCTTTGAACGCCCCCATATTTTTCCCACTGGAAAACACATAGGTCCCTTGCAGTTTTGTATTCATCTTCATGACAGCTCTTGCCACAAATTCTTTTTCATCCAGCTGCATTCTTGCCAGCACCGAACGCAACGGCGCTACAAAATACCGCCAAATTAATGGTTCGTCTGTGATTTTTGGCGTTTTCCGGATCGGGATTTCTTCCGCCTGTACAATTTCAAATTTTTCTTTCAGCATTTTCTCACAGGCGGTTTTACTATCGTTATCTTCATAAAATATATGAAATGCATAAAAATCTTTGTATTCCGGATAAATCCCATAGCCAGCAAATCCGCCCCCTAATCCATTGGAGCGGTCATGCATCGGCCGCATGGCAGCGATGACTTTTTCTCCTGTCATCCTCTCTCCTGTCTTTGAAATCACTGCTGCAATTGCACAGCCCGAAGGAATCCGTATTTGCCCTTCTAACTTCATGGCCCGATGTCCCCTTTCCGGCAAAATAAAAGCAAAGACGCCCATCCAAGGGAAGTTCCTTCTTCCCTTTCGATGAACGTCTTTGCTCACTCGCATATAGTAGCACGTACCCTTTCATTTGTCAATGAATGTTTTTTACTGGAATTTTCCTTGAAGATTCTTCCTATTTTTGTGTAGTTTATAAAAAGAGTGCTACAAACAATCCGGATTTTTTGACTTTGGAAAATTTTTTCTGCAAAAGTGTTGACAACTGCGTTCTCTTCGTGTACAATATCCCCCGTTGAGGCAAAGATGTCTCGGAGGTTTTACCTTCCGGAATCTTTGCCTCTTTTTTATTTTTATTTTCCTGTATCACGAAAGGGGAATGTGTTATGGCAACCGTACCAGAGTATTTCGGCAGTTTAGTCTTTGACGATAGGGTCATGAAGGCTCAATTATCCGCTAATGTATACAAATCTCTGAAAAAAACAATCGACCAAGGCGTTCCGCTGGATCTTTCCGTAGCGAATGCAGTGGCCGCCGCGATGAAGGATTGGGCGGTTGCCAATGGCGCAACCCATTATACACATTGGTTCCAACCGCTTACCGGGATTACTGCAGAAAAGCATGACAGTTTTATCACGCCTTCTCCGGATGGACGCGTTATTATGGAATTTTCCGGAAAAGAACTTATTAAAGGCGAACCGGATGCATCTTCTTTCCCTTCGGGCGGCCTGCGAGCAACCTTTGAAGCCAGAGGTTACACCGCTTGGGACCCAACTTCTTATGCCTTTATTAAAGGAAAGACCTTGTGTATCCCAACAGCTTTCTGTTCTTATGGTGGTGAAGCACTCGACAAAAAGACACCGCTCCTGCGCTCCATGGAAGCTCTGAGTCGACAGGCAATCCGTATTTTACGCTTATTTGGAAACACCCGTGTCAAATGTGTCCGCACATCAGTTGGCCCGGAGCAGGAATATTTTTTGGTAGACAAAGAGATGTATGACCAGAGAAAAGACCTGATCTATACCGGACGCACACTGTTTGGCGCAAAAGCTCCAAAAGGCCAGGAAATGGACGATCATTACTTTGGGGTAATCAAGCCAAGAGTGGCTGCCTATATGGCTGATCTGAACGAAGAATTGTGGAAACTGGGAATCCTGGCAAAAACAGAACATAATGAAGTTGCTCCAGCGCAGCACGAATTAGCTCCAATTTATCAAACAACCAATATTGCTACCGATCACAACCAGCTTACCATGGAAATGATGCAAAAAGTCGCAGCAAGGCATGGACTGGTCTGCCTGCTTCATGAAAAACCCTTTGCAGGGGTAAACGGCAGCGGGAAACATAACAACTGGTCCATTACCACCGATACCGGCGTCAACCTTCTTACTCCCGGAGAAACACCGCATGAAAATGCCCAATTTCTATTATTCCTTTGTGCAGTCATCAAAGCAGTAGACGATTATCAGGATTTGCTTCGTCTTGCAGTAGCAACTGCTGGAAACGATCACCGTCTTGGTGCAAACGAAGCACCTCCGGCTGTTGTATCGATCTTCTTAGGCGATGAATTAACGGATATCCTGGAAGCGATCGAAACTGACACGCCCTATAATGCTGCGGAAAAGACAACTATGAAATTAGGTGTAGACGTCCTGCCAAAATTCCCAAGGGATACTACCGACCGCAACCGTACTTCTCCGTTCGCTTTTACCGGAAATAAATTTGAATTCCGGATGTTGGGTTCTTCCAACAGTATTGCCTGCGCCAACATCATGCTGAACAGTGCTGTTGCAGAATCCCTGAAGATCTATGCCGACCGTCTCGAAAACGCCACAGATTTTGAAACAGCTCTTCATGCCATGATCAAAAAGACGATCAAAGATCATAAGCGTATTATTTTCAATGGCAACGGCTATGACGATGCATGGATTCAGGAAGCAGAACGCCGCGGGCTTCTGAACTATCGCACTACCCCGGATTGCATGCCGCATCTGCTTGACGAAAAAAACGTCAAGATGTTGACCCGCCACAATGTTTATTCTCCGGCCGAATTACAGTCCCGCTGCGAGATCATGCTCGACAACTACTGCAAAACCGTCATTATCGAAGCCAACACCATGGTCGATATGGCCCGGCGTCAGATTCTTCCTGCTGTGGAAAGTTACGCCAGCGACCTTGCATCCTCTGCATCGGCTAAAAAAGCCATTGTTCCAGAGATCGCCTGCGGGTATGAAACCAAGCTTGTCAAGAAGCTTTCCGTCCTGATCGATCAAATTTCCATGAGAGCTGACGACTTGGAAGAAGCTGTCCTTGCTTTGAAAGATTGCTCTTCCATAGAGAGAGAATCTTATCAGATTCGGGACACCATCCTTCCTCTCATGAGCAGCCTTCGTGCGGTCGCAGACGAAGCCGAAACCATGACCGCAGAAAAATATTGGCCGTTCCCAACTTACGGTGAGTTATTGTTCGGCGTAAGATAAAAGTTTTTTCATTAGTTTCCTTGAAATCATAAAATCATAAAAGCGTCTGAGGAAAGAGGAGTACCACAAGAACCCTGCGCACAGAGAGCATGGGTGGATGAGAACCATGCCGTAAGGCTTGTGGAAAAAACACTTTCCAAGCTGCAATCTGAACAGCATCCCGCTCAGTAGGTGCGCCGAACGCCATGCGTCAGTTGGCAGGGCTTTGTCCGAAGCCCAGAAATGAGAACAAACATAGGTGGCACCGCGAGCACAGCACTTGCCCTATGGAATGCTGGATTACTTTTTAGGAGGTAGTTATGATGTGTTCTATTATGGGGTATTGTGGCAGCGGCGCTGCCTTTGCGTTGTTCCGGAAAGGGTTTGACCGCACGATATCGCGTGGTCCGGACGATACTAAGATCATTGATACTGGAAACGGGTTATTAGGCTTCCATCGGCTTGCCATTATGGGGTTGACTCCCGCAGGAATGCAGCCGTTTGAATTGGATGGAAGCTATGTTGTCTGCAACGGGGAAATTTACGGCTTTGAGCGGTTGCGGGAACAGCTTTCCAAAAAGTATACGTTCCACAGCGGCAGCGATTGTGAGATTCTGCTGCCACTATACCGCGAATATGGCGTAGGAATGTTCCAGATGCTTGATGCGGAATTTGCCTGTATCCTGTATGATGGAAAAACCCGGGAATATATTGCCGCACGAGACCCGATTGGGATACGGCCACTTTACTACGGATATGATGCAAAAGGAATCATCCTCTTTGCAAGTGAACCGAAGAATCTGGTTGGTCTTGTCGGAAAAATCATGCCATTTCCTCCGGGGCATTACTACAAAGACGGAAAATTTACTTGTTATTGCGATATCACTCAAGTTCCCCATGTGATTTCCGATGATCTGGAAACTGTTTGCGGCCAGATCCGCGAAAAACTGATTCGTGGTGTGGAAAAGCGTTTGGTAGCTGACGCAAAAGTTGGTTTCCTTCTCAGCGGCGGTTTAGATTCTTCTTTGGTTTGTTCCATTGCCGCAAAACAAAGCAGCACTCCCATCAAAACGTTCGCTATCGGGATGAGCGAGGATGCCATTGATTTAAAATACGCCAAAGAAACCGCAGATTATATTGGCAGCGATCACACCGAAGTCATCATTTCTCAAACAGATGTCCTGGACGCCTTGGAACCCGTCATCGAACTTCTCGGCACCTACGATATTACTACGATTCGTGCCAGTATCGGAATGTATCTTGTTTGCAAAGCCATTCATGAAACTACCGACCTTCGTGTTCTACTTACTGGTGAGATTTCTGACGAGCTGTTCGGCTACAAATACACCGATTTTGCCCCATCAGCGGAAGCGTTCCAGCAGGAAGCTGCGAAACGTCTGCGCGAGCTGCACATGTACGATGTTCTGCGGGCGGACCGCTGTATTTCCGTAAACTCCCTGGAAGCCCGTGTCCCATTTGGTGATCTTGATTTTGTGAAATATGTTATGTCTATCGATCCTGGAATGAAAATAAACAAATATGGAAAAGGGAAATATCTGCTTCGCCACGCTTTTGAAGGAGATTACCTCCCACAGGAAATCCTTTACCGCGAAAAAGCGGCATTTTCCGACGCTGTTGGACATTCCATGGTGGATCATCTGAAAGAATATGCGTCCCGGTACTATACTGATGAAGAATTTGAGCAAAAACGGGAAACCTATTCCCATGCAAAACCATTTACCAAAGAATCCCTGCTTTACAGAGAAATTTTTGAAAAATATTATCCCGGTCAAGCAGAAATGATTGTCGATTTTTGGATGCCAAACAAAGACTGGGAAGGCTGCGATGTGGACGATCCTTCCGCCCGTGTTCTCTCAAACTATGGAGACAGCGGAAAATAAGGGCTTCCGCACTCTCCAGACAGAAAGGAATCAACATGGATACAAAATATATTTTCGTTACTGGCGGCGTAGTTTCCGGACTAGGAAAAGGGATTACTGCTGCATCCCTCGGACGTCTCTTGAAAGCCCGGGGATTTAAAGTAGCCGCGCAAAAACTTGACCCTTACATCAATGTAGACCCCGGGACTATGAGTCCATTTCAACATGGAGAAGTCTATGTGACCGAGGACGGCGCCGAGACCGACCTGGACCTTGGTCACTACGAACGGTTTATTGATGAAAACCTGAACCGTTATTCCAATTTGACTACTGGGAAAGTCTACTGGAATGTCCTCAACAAAGAGCGCCGCGGAGAATATCTCGGCTCTACCGTCCAGGTCATTCCGCACATCACCAATGAGATCAAAGATTTTGTCTACAATGTGGGAAAAAAATCCCAAGCAGATATTGTCATCACTGAGATCGGTGGGACCATTGGGGACATTGAATCACAGCCGTTTATTGAAGCCGTTCGCCAGATTTCCCTGGAGGTCGGGCGAGAAAACAGCCTGTTTATCCATGTTACCCTAGTCCCCTACCTGCGCGGTTCGGAAGAACACAAATCCAAACCTACCCAACATTCGGTAAAGGAATTACAGGGGATGGGAATTCATCCCAACATCATCGTCCTGCGCTGCGATGAACCCTTAGAACCTTCCATCTATAAAAAAATCGCCCTTTTCTGTAATGTCAAATCGGACTGCGTCATCGAAAACATCACCCTGCCCAACCTTTATGAAGCTCCATTGATGTTAGAAAAAGCTAATTTTTCTTCTGTTGTGTGCCGGGAACTTGGATTGGATGCTCCCGCCCCTGACCTCTGTGACTGGACCAAAATGGTGGACCGCATCAAACATCGGAAATTCTCTGTGGAAATTGGCCTGGTTGGAAAATATGTGCAGCTTCACGATGCCTATTTATCGGTTGCAGAAGCGCTGCGTCATGCAGGATATGCTATCCAGACACATGTTCATATCCACTGGATCGATTCGGAATCCCTGACCGAAACAAACTTCCGAGAAAATCTCTCCGGTCTGGATGGCATCATTATCCCCGGCGGTTTTGGAACACGTGGAGTTTCCGGAATGATTCTGGCTGTACAATATGCCAGAGAAACCAGAACGCCCTTTTTCGGCATCTGTCTCGGCATGCAGGTCGCTGTAATCGAATATGCTCGCCATGTTGCTAACATTCCTGACGCTGATTCCGGGGAATTTAACGAACTTTGTCCGCACAAGGTGATTGATTTTATGCCCGGTCAAAGTGATGACGTCGATAAGGGCGGTACTCTACGTCTGGGAAGTTATCCCTGCTCTATCCAACCAGGTACTGCCCTGGAACGCTTCTATGGTCAAACCTCTATCTCTGAGCGTCATCGCCACCGTTATGAGGTCAACAACGATTACCGCGAACAGCTGAAGGCAACTGGTCTTGTTTTAAGCGGTCTTTCTCCGGATGGGCGGCTGGTCGAAGCTGTTGAACTATCAGGATACCCTTTTTTTGTCGGCGTACAATTTCATCCGGAGTTTAAAAGCAGACCTAATAAACCGCATCCTCTGTTCCAAGGTTTTGTAGAGGCTTCCTACAAGCAAAAGTCTTTATCTGGCAAGATAGACAAATAATTCCTGCTACAAAATCCATCTCTGTCTCATATTTGTGGAAATCTCCCGCTTTGTGTCATATTACCTTTAAGGAATTTTCTTTGTATCCCTCCTGTGCTACAATAAAACCCGACAGGAGGCCCAAATTATGCAAAAAAATTTGACCCAAGGACCTATTACCAAAACAATTCTTCTTTTTTCCCTGCCTATGATCGCAGGAAATTTGTTGCAACAATGCTATAACATTGCCGACACTTTGATTGTTGGAAGATTTTTGGGAGCCGATGCCCTGGCGGCTGTCGGCTCCTCCTACACACTTATGACATTCCTTACCTCTATTCTTCTTGGTCTCTGTATGGGCAGCGGAGCTGTTTTCTCGATCCGCTTCGGTGAGGGGAACCGCGAAAGACTTCACCAAAGTATCGGTGCTTCGTTCCTTCTTATCTTTTGCGTTGCAATCGTTCTGAATCTTCTTTCCTTCGCCTTTCTTTTTCCAATTCTCCGCCTTCTTCAGGTCCCCGCAGAAATACAACAAACCATGGCCGATTATCTTTGGATCGTCTTTTGGGGAATCCTCGCTACCTTCCTCTACAATTATTTCGCTTCCCTACTGCGGGCTGTCGGAAATTCTGTTGTCCCACTCATTTTTCTTGCCGCTTGTGCCATTCTCAACGTTGTGCTGGATTTATGGTTTGTCCTGGGTTTTTTCTGGGGTGTCAAAGGAGCTGCCATCGCTACCGTGATTTCCCAGTATGTTTCCGGAATCGGAATCGCCTTTTATACCTATTGGAAAATGCCGGAATTTCGAATTCCCTTAAAATACTTATGGCCTAAAAAAGAAATGGTTTGGGAAATCGCCCAGTTTTCCTTCCTTACTTCTCTCCAGCAATCTGTGATGAACCTTGGTATCCTGATGGTGCAAGGGCTGGTCAACAGTTTCGGCACTATCATCATGGCAGCGTTTGCTGCTGCAGTGAAAATCGATTCCTTTGCTTATATGCCCGTGCAGGATTTTGGCAACGCTTTTTCTACCTTTGTGGCACAAAATTACGGCGCCGGAAAAAAAGAACGCATCCAGCAGGGAATCCGGAAGGCTGTCCTGATATCCATTCTTTTTTGTATCGTAATTTCTCTTGGTGTCTGCATCTTTGCAGAACCGTTGATGCTTATTTTTATTAACGCCGGAGAAACCGATATACTTGCTGCCGGGATGCAATATCTACGTATCGAAGGCGCTTTTTATTGTGGGATCGGCTGTTTATTCTTGCTTTATGGCCTTTATCGCGCGGTTGCAAAACCGGGGATGTCTGTGGTGCTTACCATTCTTTCCCTAGGAACTCGTGTTGTCCTTGCCTATGTCCTTTCTTCGATCAGCTGGATCGGCGTTACCGGGATTTGGTGGTCTGTTCCTATCGGATGGGCATTGGCCGATCTTGTAGGTTTTGTCTATTACCAAAAGAATCGAAAAAAATTATTCCCTGAATGAGCTTTTCTCTGACATTTCTATTTTTTAAAAACTTCGCCCGCCGCCAGAAAATTACTGGCGGCGGGCGAAGTTTTTAAAAAATATCAGATAGATTTTATCATTTTGGCCTTTGAAGTTTTCCTGTTTTCAGAACTGAAAACTCCAAAATGTTGGATTATCCGGCTTTGTTGCACTTTACAACCGAGACAAATCTTCTACACGACTTTCCCTGCTTAATTCTTTTGTCTACCGACTCCTATTCTGATTCTTGGCCTTTTGACTATTCAACACTTCTCCTTGCAGCGCAAGAATATCCTGAAACAAGCGATCTTCTTGCCGTTCCGTCATATCAAGAAATTTACGGCCGTAGAAAAAGCTTCCGTTTTCTCCTTCCCTACACCGCAGTACTTTACATTTTAAATTATATGCGGGTCCCTGGTTCCTGAATTTTACATTCAGAATCATCAAAGTTTCCCCTTCTTCATACTGCGTATCGCACTGAATTCCTATCCCGGTAACACTGATATCAATCACCCTGCACGCCTGTCTTTCCGACAAGTGATTCACTGGCGCTACCGCCGCTTGTACGGATACTCCTTGCCGGAAATTTTGTCTGCCCTCTTCTTTGAAAATTACATTTTCAACATGTATCCGGAATTTCCTTACGCCTGCTTTCTGGACAATCCCCTCTATGAGAAGTACATGTTTCCTGTTTTGTATCCCGTTGACGTGGATTTCCATCCAACTTTCAGGGTCTATCTTCTGCCAGGGGGCCTCCGCGAAAGTCTTCCAGCTCTATTTCTTCTTGTTTGCCATCGTAATCTGTAATCTTCCTCAGAAACAACAAATGATTTCCTTTGGTAAACACTTCACATCGCAGTCCTAAACTATCGATGATCCGCTTCTTATCCTCTACTACCATAACCAATCCCTCTTATTTCTCTACTGTTTGGTTACTACCCGGTTTACCGGAAAATGTCCACAGGTTTTCCGGTATTCCCGTATCATGGTATCGTAAACCCCTACTGCCTCCTGATTGGCTTCCTGCGCTGTTCGGAAAATAACTCCCTGATGTGCTTTCACCAATTCTAAAATTTCCCCGCACATCTTACCGTTTTCTTTCATGGATTCCAATATTCCCAAAATTTTTTCCGGCGGAAATGCTTTTTTATAGCTCCGCTCTTCCGATAATGCACTGATAATATCTGCTACCGCAGCAATCCTCTGCGATTTTGTAAGCGAGTTCCCATCAATCTGCTTAGGATATCCTTTTCCATCTATGGTTTCATGATGCCTTACCGCTGTTTGCAGGATCTCTTCATCGATTCTCCCGAATAGAAGTTCTTCTGTAATACTGACATGCGACTTCATAATCTCCCAATCTTCTCCTTCTAATTTTCCAGACGATTCCAGAATCCGGAAAGGAATGGAGATCTTTCTTAAATCATGCCGCATTGCCCCAATATGCAATTTTTCTTGTTCTTCTGGGTTTAATCCTGACAAATCCCCTAGGACAATAATTTATCCCGCAGCAGATATCGATGGCCACAATAATTATTTTGCAATTCCCAAACATAAAAACTATCTTCATTCAGAAGATGGCTTGTACAAAACTCGCAAGGCGCATCCTTTCCCTGCAATGCCTTATAGCACTTCTTCCCCAGATATTCTTTCACATCCAAGGCTTTCTGCCCTGCTGGATTCAAATAGTAAAGCTCATAGGTCTCCACATCACTGACATAAATAATATCGTTTTCTGCCTCTAAAATCGTTTGGGCGATTTCTTCCTCTGTGATCTCTTTCTGCAGTTGCGGCTTCTCTTCAATTTCATCAACAAAAAAGGAACGTTCACGTACTAATCTTTCCTGGAACTTAGTACTTTCTTTATCAAAATAGAGTTCTTCAAATTGCTCAGCAGTACAAGGTTTAGAAAAGAGATATCCTTGCAGTAATGTCGGCTTAAGTTCTTTTAAAGAAATAAGTTCATCTACGGTTTCTATTCCTTCACAGCAAACCGTCATATCCTGACTATTCGCCAACTCGATCATATTGCTGATTAAGCGATGATTATAAACGCTATTTTGAACTTCTTTTACAAAACATCGATCAATTTTGATCTCGTTGATATCCAGTTCCTTCAATCTGCCTAAGTTAGAATAACCTGTACCAAAGTCGTCCACTGATATCCGGATTCGAGCTTGTTTCCACGCTGAAAAAGCATCATCAACGCTCGGTTCCGACAGCAATGACATACTTTCTGTGATTTCCAATGTTAAACTGCTTGGTGATATCCCGCTTCGGTTCACACAGGAAATTACATCCGTTGCAATGCCTTTTTTCTCCAGTTGGCAACAAGACATATTGATACTAATATGAAATTGGGGAATATGTTTTTGCCACTTTTTGCATTGTTTTAAAGCTGTTTCTAAAACCCACATTCCTACGCAAGTAATTAATCCGGTCTCTTCTAAAATCGGAATAAATTCAGCTGGCGATACGTTTCCACATCTAGGAGAGTAAAATCTCAGCAAGGCTTCTGCTCCATACAGTTCTAACGTGTTCGCATACACTTGCGGCTGATATGCCAAGCTGAATCCTTGAAATCCCATCCGTACACTTTGATACAAATCTTCCTTCAGTTCCAATGCTGCCAGATTCTTTTCATAATCTTCTGCAGAAAAAAAGTTCAGCCGATTTTTCCCTTGTGCTTTCGCACAATCTAAAGAGTTTTCAGCATATTGAAACAATGTTCCTGCATCTGGCACAGTATATTTTTGTAAAGGTACAGCTCCTCCTGATAAAGTGCATTGTCCGTTCAAATATTGCTGCAATCTGAAAAAAACTGTCTCAACTACCTGGCTTTCTTCTTCAATAATTGTCGCAAAGCAATCCCCATTTACGCGATACACACGATTTCCATCTGTGGCGTCCTCCAAATACCGTGCCACCAGTTTCAGCAGTGCATTTCCGTACTCCCATCCTTTTTTTATGTTGATAGTCTTTAATTCATCGATGCCCGCTACCAATAAATATCCATTTTGTCCTTCCTGCAACAGCTTTTCCAATTCATTTTTTAAGCTTACCATATTGAACGTCCCGGTAAACTGATCGGCTTTATTTGCTAAGGCTTTTTCTGAAATGCTCCCAATCATCCATAACGGTTCCCCGCGCTCATCCAACATACTTTTTCCGCGCGAGCTAATCCAGACAATATCCCCTGTCCGGTTGAAGATTCGGTATTCCATATCATACGTTCTTGTTCTTCCACCTTGCAGTTTTCTCATTCCTGCCAGAAATCCGGAAGCATCCTGCGGATAAATCACGCTTTTCCACTCTTCGATTGTGCAACAAGTTCTATCATCTGTAAAAAGCGGAACTTTTTCCCGAATCCTATCTGAAAAATAAAAAGTGGAAACTTTAAAATCAAAAAAGAAAAAACTATCATCTGTAGTTTCATTTAAGAATCCCAGAATATTCCGGTATGCTTCTCCGATCAGGATGCTGCGATATTCTTTCGACATTTTTTTACATACTGGCTCGGAATTCATCCGTTCAAATCCTCCTCACTTTTTATGAGATTTCTAAAAGAATTATGATATTAATGACATTAATTTTTATTATGTTATTAACATGTTATAAGTGTAACATAGCCGAATTTGGTTTGCAACCATATCAAAAACTAACAAAAGCCCTCAGATGCAGAAAATAGTCTCTACACCTGAAGGCTTTCCAAAAAATATCTATCCCAAAAGAATGCTTTCTGTTACTTTTATAAATACACTGAAACAATTTTGTCACAATGTTTTATAAGAGATATAGCAGAATAAATTCTTTTAAATAAAACTTCTACTGCTCGTTCTGCCATACATCTATTAGTATCCCCTACGAATATTCATATCCAAAATCAATTTATAATTGGATATGGTCGCGCATCCAAGAATATTAGGAAGATTTTTATTCATACCGGCAAATCCGGTGGTTTTTCTCTGAAAGAAACAAAAAGAGCGAATGATGAAATTCTCATCATTCGCTCTTTTTTAAGATGATTATCAAAAGCATCCTATTTTGTAATAAAAAACTCTACACTCTGCTATTATTTTACCATACTGGCAACTTCATCAGCAAAGTTGTCATTGCGTTTTTCAAGTCCTTCGCCCTTTTCAAAACGAACAAAGCCCAGGATCTTGATGTCGCCGCCAAGTTCCTTTGCTGTTTTTTCCGTGTACTTCTCTACCGTTAAATCGCCATCTTTAACATATTCCTGATTTGTCAGGCAGACTTCCTTATAGTACTTGCCGATTCTACCATTGACAATCTTCTCTGCAATTGCTGCTGGCTTGCCATCGTTAATAACCTGTTCCGTCAAGATCTTCTTCTCATGCTCAATTACT
>CALWKP010000171.1 GCA_944381295.1 uncultured Clostridia bacterium
CTTCCGTAAAATTGGTGATAATAAACGGGGACGGAAACCACGCAGGCGGATAGGCCAATATCTGACGGTATTCCATAAACGACGTCCTGAGGATCCAGAAAAATGGGAACATCCAGATAACCAGGCAGGCAAGGGCGATCGTATACAAAATGATCTTGAAGATTGTCTTTTTTGTTTTCATGCCCTATCCCCGCTTTCATAATAAACCCATTTATTTGAAATTTTAAAATTCAGGACGGTCAATATCACAATGATAACAAAAATTATCCAGGCAATTGCGCAGGCCCGGCCCATGCGTCCATAAGTAAACGCTTCCTTGTATAGCTGCAGAATTACAAAATTGGATTTGTTGTTCGGTCCGCCTGATGTGATGATATACGCCTGGGTAAAGGTCTGGAAACCGTTGATCAGCCCTATGACCAGATTGAAGAAAATTGACGGTGTCATTAACGGGACGGTAATGTTTTTAAACTTCCGCCATGCGCTCCCTCCGTCTACTTCCACCGCCTCATATAGCTGCCGGGGAATCCCCTGGAATCCTGCCAGGAACACCAGCATCGTTGTTCCTGTCTGCCAGACCCCCATGACCGCCATACTGGGAAGTACGGTTTGTTCATCGAACAAGAATCTGCTTACAGGAAGCCCCATCACCCGGAACAGATAGTTCACAATCCCGGAACTGGGATCCAGCAGCCACTTCCATACGATGGAAGTGGCTACCAGAGGGACAATCGTCGGCATGTAATAAGCAGCCCGGAAAAAACCGCGGCATCGGATATTTTGCGAAAGCAAAAAGGCGATCAGGAACGACACAATAATATTCATGGGGACGCTCATCACGATATACTGGAGCGTAACAGATAAAGAATTCTTAAACGCCGGGTCTGTGGTAAACAGTACCTCGTAATTCTCAAACCCTATAAAATTCGGCGTCCCAACGCCGTTATATTCCGTCAGGCTAAAGAAGGCGCTGGCAATCATCGGACCCAGAGTAAAGATCAGGAATCCCAGAATTGCCGGCATGGCAAACAAAAGTCCCATGCGTGCTTCTTTACTTTTACAAAACACTTGAATCGTTTTTTTCATGCGAGCCTCCGATAAAATTGAGCCGCTTACTCCCTGTATTGAGAAGCGTGGTAGTTATCCGGATTGAACCCTTGTACAAGTCCTCCCGCCTGCTCGTTGATCTGCTGGACAACATCATCCACAGAAGAGGTATCCAGCCAAATCTGCTGCAACAGAGGCGTAATCGTATTGTTTAACTCCGCATAATTGGCAATGCGCAGTGTGTAGGACGGTGTGGCGGATCCGTTGAAAAGGCTGTCTGCGATTACCGGCTTGTAGCTTTCCGGGTGTGCAGGGTTATCAGCGCCCCATTCGGAGAACTTCGGTTCGTCATACCATTCACGCAGAGTAGGCATCCAAAGACCTTCCTCATATAAGGCCATAGCCCCCTCCGGATTTGCCAGATATTTGTACAGTTCCCACGCCTGTTCCGGATACTTTGTGTTCTTGAAGATGACACGGACACCGGCATCTTTCACATTTCTGGCTTCCTTAAATTTGGGAAGCTGTCCGATCCCATAATTGAAGTCAAGCTTTGCAATATCAAGAAGGACCCATTGCCCCGTAATGAACATGGCACACTGTTTATTCGCCAGCCATGTGGTGCCATCCGGCATAGCGCTGAAATCGTTTGGAATCGGGCAAACATGATGCACATAGATCATGTCATGGATCGCTTGGATCACTTCTTTTGCCTCGGGGGTATCGAGCGCCAGCTGAGTGCCGTCCTCTGTTAAAAGATCCGCTCCGTTGCTGTCCAAGAAAATCCCGAGTTCCAAAAGCGTATTGGGGTTCCAATAGACGCCGTATTGCAGGATGTTTGTCGCATCAAAGTCCGGGGAATCCGGTGTATTTCCGTTTGCGTCAAAGGTAAGCTGCTTTGCCACTTCAATAAATTCATCCCAGGTCCATGCTTCATTCACATCTGTTGGAGGCAGTTCGACACCCGCTTCCGTAAAGCAGTCTGTATTGTAGAAAATTGCGCGCTGGTTGATCGAAGAAGTTGTCCCAATGCTTTTCCCCTCGTCATACATGTAGAAAATATCGTCAACATATTTTTCTTTATCCCAATCAGGGTCTTGATCGATCAGTTCAAAAATGTCATAGAACTGGTCGTCCTGCGCCCAAACAAACGCTGTGGATACATCCATATAGCCGATATCCGGGTTAGTTCCCGACGCTGTCATAGCCGTCAGCTTTGCCACATATTCGCTGCCGGAAGAAGGGATGTGAAGCGCTTCCACTTGAATGTTCGGATGCTCCTCATTAAAGGTTGCAATTGCACTTGCCTGTGCTTCCTTCTCAAAAGAAGATCCCCAGTAGGTGTAAAGCAGATCAACCGTTTCTCCTGATCCAGTGGATGCTTCCTCACCTTGAGAGGATGTTCCCGCGCTACTTCCACTGGACGAAGAACTGCTGTCAGCACAACCACAAACGCATCCCATTACTAAAACGGCAGCAAGCAACGCTGCAATGGCTTTCTTGAATTTCATCATACAATCCTCCTTAAATTTTCTTTTTGAAATAAGTGAATCATCCGGTCATCCGTTTCCTAACCCATGGAAACACTTTTCCATTCTCCTCCTATATCACCCCTTCTCTCCGACTCATATGATGTCATACAAGTTTACGGAAATGTTGTTGAATCTGTTTTGAACTTATTAGTAATAAATACTTTCTCAACTGCATGCACTGTTCAAACTCATATGATGTCATACAAGTATGTTGATATTTTTGTTCTGCCGGCAATGGTTCAATTGCCGGCAGCGTCGAAGAAAATAGAATTGGTCGCTTCCAAATGCTCTGCCATCAAGCGCTTTGCCTTCAACGGCTGCCGTTCCTTGATCGCATTAAGAATCTCTTTATGGTAATATGTACCTTTATCTACACCGACCTTTTTAACAACCCGATCAAAATCTTTTTTTAAAAATGTAAGGGCCAAAGTGAAACAACGGATCAAAATCATATTTCTTGTGATACAGGCAATGATTTGATGGAAATCAAAGTCATAGTCCGAAAATTTCTGCACATCTTCCCGGGAAGCCAACATATTTTCGTAATTTTCTTCCAATTTTTTGATGTCCTCAGGGGTCGCGCGTTCCACGGCCAGCGCAACATTCTCGATTTCAATGATTCTGCGAAATTCCATAAAATCATGGATCGTTTTGGAATCCACAGAATTTTGATAAACCTTTAATGCCTCATCCCCGAACCAATCTGCATCTTCAAACCTGGCAACATAGCTTCCTCGCCCCTGTTGGGTAACGATAATGCCATAGCTTTCCAGCTTTTTTAAAGCTTCACGAATGGATACCCGGCTTACCCCAAACATGGTCTGCAATTCATGCTGTGATGGAATTTTTTCCCCTTCCTTCCAAACCTGGTCAGAAATCATTTTTTTCATTTGCTCAAAAACTTCATCGCTGACCTTCTTTCGATCGATCGCACTAATATCCATCCTGACCCCTTCTTGCAGTTATAACATATAACACTTCATACAAGTTGATGTTTGAATTATATAGTATTTTTTTATTTTTGTCAATTATTTTTTACAATTTATTCAAAAATTATTTTTGCACAATCATTTTTGAAGGTGCCTTATTGAAAATTGCTAGAAAACCAAGGAACCATGTCCCAGAAAAATCTGAACACCTGGTACACAACGCCGAAAGGGATGCAATCACTCGCCCAAATGATTTCCATACAGCTTTGAGGGGTTTGCTTTTAGAAGCAGTTTCGCTAAAAGATACTTTTTGATAGATTTGGCTGTTCAAACATACACTTTATGCAGTGTGACAGTTGCCGGGTTCCTCTTCAGACGTGGACAAACATGTGGAAATAAAAGGTCAGCAAAGCGGGCCTCCGATAACTGCAAACCAGCAATAGCGAAAAGCCGCGGTAAGCAATTATTTTTTGCTGCCTCCATTCCATCCTATCATCAAATCCTCATGTATTTGCCGAATTTTTTCTTGCGTCAAAAAGTATGACACCCTATCGTATCATTCTGATCATCAGGCTAATATAGAAATTCCTTTGAAGATTTTTCTGCGTCTTTGTTCTCCGGAGCTCTTTCATTTGTATAATTTTTGCCGCCGTTGCTGGAAACACTACCAAATAGACTTTAGACGCCATACATCAACGGAATCAGCGAAAAGATTTCCTTCTTTGGCATATAATTCTGTTCCCACACAGGATGGATCCGGATAAATATTATTGCTCATACAAAACCTTCCATGATTTGCATAGATCTCCACACAGGAAGTATCGGAAAAAACCTGTAAAAAAAGTTTCCCATCCTTTTCCGGAGGGCAATGGCATCTGCTTTCCCCTTCACTATAAGGATCTGAAGCGCTTCTGTCAAACACCAGCTCTTCTGTTTTAGGAAAATAACGTATCACTGTCTTTTGATCTGTTTCCTCGTTTCCGCGCAGCACCAGACCAAACTCCCGTGCCGTCGTTTTCTGGAGATCAAAAAGCAAAATTATTTCCAGACATACCCCATCCGCTTTATGATCCATCAACCTGTTTTCCGGATCGACAACAACATCCTTCCAGCAGAACTGTTCCCCACGCAGTTTTTTGGTTTCCAGTGCAGGCTCGCAGCACAAATGATTCTCTTCATCCAGTCTCAATACCCTCGGAAGAGAAATCGCGCCGCACCAGTTGTCCGCAACCGTGGGGCCAAAGCCTTTAAACCAAGGCATCCATCCCCAGGAATTGAGCCAGCCGAACATAATCCGGCGATGTTTATCGTCTTCCATTGTTTGAGGTGCATAATAGTCACATCCATAGTCGATTTCGCCTTTCGTCTGCCAGGTAAACTTCCCTGTGACATCATCGAAATCTCCTACCAAATATAATCCTTTTACTTTTCCAAGTCCCATCGGCGAAAAAATCAGGACATATTTCTCTCCCAACGGAAAAAAATCAGGACACTCCCACATGGTACCCAATGTTCCATCACTTTGCGCCATCACGCCAATATAGTCCCAATCTTCTAAATCGTCTGACCGATACAGCAACGCCTTTCCCTTTCCATCTTTACCTGACCCGACCACCATATACCAATGGTCACCATGTTTCCAGACATTTGGGTCGCGGAAATCTTTTGATCCCTCTGGCGGCGGGACAGAAATCACTGGATTTTGGCAATATTTTTCAAAATGGATCCCGTCACTGCTCACAGCAAGGCATTGTACCTGTCGTGTGTTTTCCCCTTCGCCGGTAGAACCGCAATAGAATACTTTCAGGGTTCCTTGATCTACCACTGCACTTCCTGTAAATATACCGCCTTGTGGATCAGAATCATAATCTTCACTTGGTGCCAGAGCGATGGGAAGATGCTCCCAATGAATCAAGTCTTTGCTCCTGGCATGTCCCCAATGCATCATCCCCCATAACGGCCCATACGGGTTATGCTGATAAAAAACATGGTAGTCTCCCTGGAATTGGATCAATCCGCATGGGTCATTGATCCAATAGGCCGGAGCCATCAGATGATACCGCATCCGTTTGACGTCCTTTGCTGCTTGTTCTTTTCCCACTGTGATCGAAGCTTCCGCCCGTCTCAGCGCTTTCTCATGGCGTTCTGTAATGGAATCCATTTTGTCCCTCCTCCATAAGTTGACCCTGCCTCTTGAACGATATGATCCTATCGGATCATCCTCTTTGCACATAAATAAATAGTTTTAGACTTTATCAAAAACAAAAATCTTCTTACAACAGGCATTTGGGTAAAGAAAAACTCCATTGTTGGCAAGACCCAGTATGCTTCGGACAGTTTCCCTATATATCTTCTCCGGCAGCTTTTGTCACAAGAAAAACTTCCCCCTTCCATTTTGTGTGTAAACTAAATAAAAAAACAAACGACGCTATTGATAAATTGTATTGTTATGCTATAATGATAAAAACTATCTGTTCTGAATGATTTTGCCCATTCCGTCTGGAAACGTTTCGTAACTTTTCTCACCTTTTGTTTCTTTAGCCGTTGTTGGGAAAGTCGAAATTTAATCGAGACATTTTGTTTCTGCTTTTGCAGCAGAAACGAATCGGCTGCGACTATACTATAATTATAATCTTAATCAAACGACAATCCAAGATTGATTTTACAATAGGGTGTGTAAAAATGAAAAACAATTCCCTTGTTTCTATGTGGCGATGGTCGAAAAAATACATCTTGAGATATAAGGCCAGTTTTCTCCTGATGATTCTGTTGGCTGTATTGTATGTCGTGTTTACATTGATCCATGTGGATTTTATTCAGACATGTATTGACGCGGCCATCACGAATCAATGGACGGTCTTTGTGTACACGGCAGTGGGATTGATTGCTGTCACGGTTGTACGCGTATTGAGGAATATGGCTTTTGGGATAGTCAGCAAAAAAACCTATTGCAAAATTGAAAAAGATATTAAAGACGATTTTGTCAATGCAGTGATGGCTTTGGATGCTGCGGAAGCGGACGAAAGTGCTGCGGGTGAAATGGTCACCCTGCAAAATGACGATATCACCGCAGCAATGGGGTTTATCAAGAACGGTTACAGCAACTTGCTGCTGAA
>CALWKP010000172.1 GCA_944381295.1 uncultured Clostridia bacterium
TGGCTGCCGGCCCCCTTAGTCACTGTACGCTTACCTCATTCCACCGCAACCATCCGTACATACCGCCGCAGCGGATATTCCCCATCGTGCCCCTCCCCCGGGAACGGCTCCGACATGTTTCCTGCCCGGGTGACCCTTATCAATCCGGCACGTGCCAACAAATCCGTGAAAAATCCCCGCTCCTCTTCCCGGCAAATCAATCCGGCTGTCTGAAGTACCCCTTTTCGGCTGCGCAGCGCAGAAAACAGCAGGTTTCGCGGCAAAGGCTTCACCAGACAATCGCCAAACATCCCGGATAGTTCCAGCCCGTGATCCGGGCATGCAGTCAGACGACACATCCTCCCCTGGAAAACATCCCTTTTTTCGTTTGTTTTTCCTGCCATAGCCTGTTCCAACATTCCGCAATACCGCCGCAGCGTGATCTCAGCAGCCGCATTCCGACTCATCTGTGGTGCTTCTTTTGCCGCCGCTTCCAGATACGGGAGGAATTACGCGCAAAATCTCCTTACCTCGTCCATGTTTTCGGTATCGAGAAAAATGGTCTGGCAGGAACTGCACAAAAGCTGTTTTGTCCGGATGATATGTTCTGCCAGCGCCCGAAGCTCCGAGGCCTTGTCCTCATAACCCGCAATATATGCGAACCCGAGTTTTTCTCCCCATTCAATCAGCTTTACTCCGGCGGGCGCAAGCCTACGCACCGCCGTTATCGCCTCACCGGAACCCCATATGACGATCCCGTCACTGACCTCCGCCATGCGCTTCATCGCCGCCAGATCACTCGACGGCGTATCGAACACATACAGAAATCCGCTGAGCTCCGGCGCAATACGCACCAGTTCCTGCAAAACAGCGATCGATACCCCGTTATCCGCCTGCGGAAGTTTCAGAATATTGACGTTTCCTGTGAGTAATCCTTCCGCCACACTGAATGCCGGCAGACCATCTGCATTTCCCGCCGCGATATGAAACAATGTCCCTAACGGTTCCGGACGAATCGTCACCGGCCTTCCCACTGGCGGACATGTACGTTTTTCCTGAAAAAAGCCTACACCCAGTTCGCTTTCCAATTTATAAAGGATACTCTCCCGCGAAAGCAGCCGCGCAGCCTCTTGTGCCAGCTCCTTTCCACCATCCAGTTCCAATCCCGCGATCAGCCCGTCAAATGCACCTTCCGCCACACGCCGTCCGAGTTCCGCCAACGCATCCACAACCGTTTCTGGTGCCAGACGTTTCGACGCACGCACTGTATTGATCTCCTCTTCCAGGTGTTCCAGAAGAAACGCTTGTTCCTTCGTATCGTACAGCTTCCCATTCGCCAAGATCATCCGCTCTTACCTCCCGTCTGCTATCTGCGACAAGAATTCTGCCGCTCCCGCTGCACAGGTTTTGATATCTTTCAGCCCGATGCGTCCCACGAGTTCCAGATACGGGGAGTCAATGCCGCAGCCGCATTCCCGGCCTTCATGCAAAACACCAAGGTCATCGGTCATAACGCTTAAAATTGGCGTGGCCCGGACCATCGGTGTAATCAGGTTGACAAGTCCTACAGTTCCCATTTTCACCGGTTCCAGAGTATGCACGTCCCGGATAATCACGCGGCTGTATGCCGGCACATGGAAATGGTGATTCTTACAATCGCAATACAACACCGGATGCTCCACCGCGCCAAAAAATTCGATAATATGGTCTTCCGGTAATCCCAACTGCCGTCTGGCAAGATCATATAAGATCGTTTTATCTACCTGTTCCGCAGAAAACTGTTTCCAGCCACCACCCATCATCAGCAAAGAACCTTTCGGAAGCTGTACGCGGATGCCGCGTTCTTCCATGAGCCGGAGCAGAAAATAGGCATAAGAAGGAAAACCCATAAACCGTACCGGAAAACGGGAACGGCTATGGCGTTCTACCGCCCGCAGGATCCCGTCCAGATCCACGGAATATGCGCCGTTCCGGTAAGTCAGCGCATAGGTCCGGCTGAGGGCAGGAGCAAACATCGTTGCGCCGAACGCTGTTTTGGTGACAGCCGTACGGTTACTGTGGTGGGGACGGTATCCCATCACAAGGTAGTGGCATGGAGTGGGGGATAAAAGTTTCCGCCAGGCCGCAACACGCAGGGACATCTGAAGTCCGCACCACAACCCGCCAAAATCAAACCCGATCTGGCTGAACTGGCCTTTTGTTCCAGTGGAAGTCGCAATAAGCGCAATTTTCCGTCTTGGCAGCGAAAAAAGTGCATGTTTTTTAAACAATAATGTTGGAAGGAAAGGCAAGCGGGAGAGGTCCTCAGAGGATTGCAGGGAATCCCAATGAAAATTTTGGCTGTCCAAAATCCGGCGGTATGGTTCACAATGTTCATATTGAAAGCGGCAATTCTCGCGAACTGCTGTTAGAAACAGCTGCTCCGTGGCCGCGGTATCAAAAATCTCTTTGGTATGGAAAAGCGCAGAACGGTAATCCATAAAATCCCCTCTTTTCTGCATTTGGATAAGTTCGCAGGACTTCGTCAGTCTGGCAGGAGCTTCCCGCAGGAGGCGGGCGGGGGCTGTCAATGGCGGAGCCGGAACCGGCTCCCGCCCCGCGATGGTCTTGCCTGTTTGGGCAAGACCATCGCGGCAAGCGCCAAAGCGCTTGTTTGACAGCCCCCTCCCCTCCTCTCTTTACCGGCCCCTCATTCCTTTCCCGCTATTCCTGACTCCCAGGAATCAAGATTTGCCCGCTGCATTGCCCCCATTACCTTGGTCCTAAGGCGCGGGTATTCCTTTTCGAGCGCCGCCACGGTTTCCTTTACTTTTTGCCGGCTGCTTTCCCCATCCATGGGACAAAGGCTTTTCATTACCGGCACCTGATTGCGTTCCGCTGCGGACCGAATCATTACTTCCTCACAAAACACCATTGGCCGGATCATGGTCAGATCTTTCCGTGATAAATAACTTACCGGAGAAAAGCAGCCGATCCTTCCTCCGTAAAACAGGTTCATAAAAAACGTTTCTACCGCATCGTCAAAATGATGCCCTAACGCGATCTTATTGCATCCCAGTTCTTTCGCCATATCGTGCAGCATCCCCCGGCGCATCCGTGCGCACAAACTACACGGATTTTTCTCTTTCCTCGTCTCAAAAATGATATGCCCCAGTTCTGAACGCCTGACCTGAAGAGGCACATCCAATTCGGCACAAAATGTTTCCATACGGCTGTAATCCGCCGGGCCGTTAAACCCCGGGTCGATCGTCACTGCCGTGAGTTCAAACGGCTTTTCGTAAAAGGTGCGCAATTTGGCAAGTGCGGCCAGCAGGACTAAGGAATCCTTCCCCCCCGAAACTCCTACGGCGATTCTATCCCCATCTTCGATCATATGGTATTGTTCTACGGCGGCGCGAACAAGGCCCAAAATTTTTTGCATAACGTCCTCCCCGGCTACTGGTCTCTTTTTCAACAGTATACCAGATCTCCCCAGATTTGTCTTTGAAAATCTGTTCAAAAAAGTGAAATGACGGATGCGTTTGAAAGAGATAGGGCATGAAAACAGCCGAAAATGAAAGGAATCCTAAAAGTAAATTAAAAAAATCGGATTTGCTTCTTGACAGAGCGGATACAATGTGGTAGTATCATACATGCAATTCCTAAGAATACGCCCTGCCGCAGGGCGGGGACTTTGTAATATGGAATCGGAATGAATGTTCAGGAGGTAAAAAGCTATGTCTACAACAATGCCAAAAGCCGGCCAGGTTGACCGCAAATGGTATGTGATCGACACTGCCGGCAAACCGCTCGGCCGCGTTGCAGCTCAGGCCGCGGTACTGCTCCGCGGTAAGCATAAGCCCACCTTTGCTCCGCATGTAGATTGTGGCGATCACGTCATCATCATCAACTGCGCGGATGCAGTCCTCACGGGCAAGAAGCTCCAGCAAAAGACCTATTACCGCCATACCGGATATATCGGACATCTGAAAGAAGTCCGGTACGATACACTGATGCGTACCTATCCGGTGAAGGCTATGGAACTCGCCGTAAAAGGCATGGTGCCGGATACGACGATCGGCCGCGCTGCATTGACCAGACTGCGCCTGTTCGCTGGTGCAGATCACAAGCACGCAGCTCAGAAGCCCGAGACCTGGGAACTGTAAGGAAGGGGGACTTTAGACTATGTACGAGAAAGCGCCATATTTTTACGGCACCGGCAGAAGGAAAAGTTCGGTTGCACGTGTCAGAGTTTATCAGGGAACCGGTAAGGTCACCATCAACGACAGGGACATCGACGATTACTTTGGCCTCGAGACCCTGAAACTGATCGTGCGTCAGCCCCTGGTTCTCACAAACACCAGCGACAAATTTGACGTTGTATGCCGTGTAGCAGGCGGCGGCGTCACCGGACAGGCAGGTGCGATCCGCCACGGTATCGCAAGGGCACTGCTCCAATACGATTCTGAAAATCTTCGCGCTCCGCTGAAGAAGGCCGGGTTCCTGACCCGTGACCCGAGAATGAAAGAGCGTAAAAAGTACGGCCTCAAAGCTGCTCGTCGTGCTCCGCAGTTCAGCAAGCGCTGATTGGCTTATTTGCGCAAATTTATTTTCGACAATTTATCGATCAAACAAGCCCCTTGGAACCACATTGGTCCCAAGGGGCTTGTTGTTTTTCTTTTCTGCTCTCCCGATCATTTTGCAAGATACGCCGTTCTTGTCTCTGTACCTCAGGACTGCGGTTCCTGCTTTTTGAATTCTCCCGGTGTCATACCTGTTTCGCGTTTGAACAACCTCGTGAAATAAAAAGTGTTTGGATATCCCACCATTTCGCTGATCTCATACATTTTATAGTTGGTCGTCCGGATCAGCGCTTTTGCTTTCTCAATTCGCAGGTCGATCAAATATTCCGAATAACTCTTCCCGGTTTCCTTTTTCAGCAGGTTCGACAGGTACGATGGTGTTAATCCCACCTTGTTCGCCACATCGGTCAGGCTGATTTCTTCCGCAAAATGTTCATTGATATATTGCTTCGCAATCGCCAGGCTGTTATTGTTCCCGCCCGTATCGCTTTTCAGATATTGTTCCAGATCATTTTTCAGGCTCAGCACCATATCCCGCGCTGCCGCCACGTTTTCAATGTGGATCAGGTCGTCGTACCCCCACGAACGGCTCCGCAGCACGTCTTTGACCGACAACCCATTCTGCTCGAAATATTCGCTTACCATATAATACAGCTTCAATACGACATTGCAGACCTCTTCCCTGGACAACCCCAGAGTTTGCAGGTTTTCTGCAATATTCCCGAGCATAAATCCTACCTTTTTTTCGTCATGAAAGTTTAACGCATTGAACAGCTCATCTTTCATTGTGAACAACGGGATAAATTCGCGGTTTTTGTTCGGTACAAACGTATTATTCCACAAAAATACCCGCTCGTCGCTTTTGAAAAACCGGTTGAAAAAGGCGAAATCCGCATTGTGATGCGCCTGCTGCATCCCTTTTAGTCCGCTGCCGCCTTCCCCTACCCCAACCTGTACTTGCAGGTTCAGATATTCTCCGAGCATCTCTACCAGCCGGTTCGCATAGGATGTCAGGTCTTCCACGGAAATCCGTGCCCGCGGGTCTTCCGGCGCCGCAATCAGACAAAATTCCCCAATATTCCATTCAATACAGTAGCTATGCAGTATCCCGCTTACGATCTCTTCCGAAATATTGATGACCGCATAACTCAACACCGGTACGTTTTCATTATGCTCTTCGTTCATCGTACGCAGCTTTTCCGCTTTGATAATAAAACAGTACAGGTAATCGCTGTCCAGATGGATGTCCAAAAACTTCATCGACTGGTACATGTCCGACTCAAACGAATAAAATTTGTTGATGGCATTATAAAAGAAATTCTTCCGCAGGACATGGATATTTTTTTGCACCTGCTGGCTGTATTCCAAAGACTCTTCTTTCTGCTTCTTTGAGTCCAGAATATCCTCTGCCAGCTTTTCCATCACTTCCAGAATATTGTCAAAATTATTATCCAGTTTCAACAGGTAGTCGTCAGCGCCCAGTTTGATCGCTTCCTTGACCAGCTCAAAATCATCATAGCTGCTCAGCACCAGCGTCCGCGGACGATCCGGCATGTCCCGCAGCCGTTTTAACACCCCGATCCCGTCCAGTACCGGCATCTTGATGTCCAGCATCACGATATCCGGATGGATTTCTTCGATCAATTTTAATCCTTTTTCCCCATCTTCGGCTTCCCCGGCAAGCTCAAACCCGTGTTCCTCCCAGTTCACCAGCGTTTTTAACGCAATCCGTACCAGGGGATCATCGTCAATGATCACGACTTTCATGGGCTTCCCCTCCATATTCCAAGTTCAGCTTGATCGTCACCTGAGTCCCCTGCCCGGCGCCGCCGCTGTCTATTGTTAACCCGCATCCGTCACCGTACAATAGCCGGATGCGATTGTGTACATTCGCCATCCCTAATCCTCCGGTCGTGCTGCCCGTCTTTTGCGGCGGGTTTTCTAATTTCTCCCGCAGTTCTTCCAGCTTTTCCGGTGGGATCCCTACCCCATTATCCGAAATTTCCAGAAGCAACATATCTCCCTGTGCCTGCGCCCGGAACGTAATGATCCCTTGTCCACCAATCCCTCTCAATCCGTGACTGATTGCATTTTCCACCACCGGCTGTAAAATAAACCGCGGAACAAGGCAGGAAAGCACCTGTTCCTCCGGGATTTCCTTTTGAAACAATATTTTTCCTTTATACCGTATCTTCTGAATGTGGATGTAATCTTCCAATACGCCCAGTTCATCCCTGAGCACTACCTTTTCCCGGGTTTCTCCCAGAGAGAACCGCAAAATCCTGCCCAGGGAAACCAACATATTCTCGATTCCGGACGCCCCTTGGAACGTTGCCATTAATTTGATCGTATTAAGCGTGTTATACAGGAAATGCGGGTTGATCTGGCTTTGCAGCATCTGCATCTCAAAAATCCGTTTTTCGCGTTCTTTATTGACGTTTTCACACATCAGACGGTCGATATCATATTGCATGCGGTCGATACTTTCATTGAGGACGCTCAGCTCATTGATCGGCATCCGCGAGGAATCCGCAGCTTGGCCGGGATTTTTGAACTGGCCGCGGCCAATTGCTTTGACCTTGCGCAGCATCTTTTCCACCGGACGTGTCAGGTTCCCGGACAGAAATACCGACAGGATGATAGACAATCCCGCAGCGACAAAAATCAGGATCACCGCACTGATACTGAATAACTGTTCCTGCTGCTGCACTTCTGTGAGCGGCAAAAATTCCACCACAGTCCACCCGGTGAATTCTGAACAGCTCCATGCCGCCACACGGGGCGGCGTCATCTCTGCGGAATCCAGATACTCAACGTAGTTATCCCCCGGCCGGACCTCGTTCAAAATTCCCGCAAGCGCATCCTGTTCGCCTTCGGAAAGCTCACTTTCGTTGCTGAGCAAAAGGAATTCCCCTTCGCTTTTCGATAATAGTGCATGGCTTCCCTCTCCGGGATTCAGCCCCTGATAACAGTCGCGGAACAGGTCCGGATCAAAGAACAGCAGCATAGCCCCTAATGGTTTTCCCGTTTGGAGGTCGGTGATCTGGATATACAGAGGAATGACCTCCGGGATGATCGAATAACGGTTATCGTTTTGGACCAGCGGCCCCCAATAGGAATAATCGCAATCCCTGCCCTCCTGATACCAGGCGGACTGCCGGATCGTATCGAGGTCGAGCATGGAACTGTCGCTGCCGAAACGAAGTTCCGCGCCGTTAAAACCTTCTATAATGATCGCGCGGACATACTCCGAAACTGGGCTGTACTGGTATTGGGTAGCCACAGATTCGACCGTATAGCGATACGCGAGGTCAAAGTTATCGGCCAGCTCTGAAGGACGCGCTAAAATATCGGTAATGCCGGTATCGAGGATGATCTGCCGGGTAATATCCATGACCCATTCCTGTTGGCGTTCAATAGAATCCATCACCTGGCTGATACTGCGGCTGCGCGTTTCGGTATAGTTATTCTTGATACTTTCGGCCGCGTTACGGGAAAAAAACAAGCTGAGGGTAATGGTAGGGACAAGCGCGACCATTAAGAAGTAAATAATCAATTTTGCTTTCAGGCTATGGGGCCTGTGCAAAACAAGGGGATGTTTCATGGGAACAAGACCTTTCGGAAAAAGTGGAGCGACTTGCAGAGAAAAAGCCTTTTGGGATGCAGAAAAACATTCTTTCTAAGGAAAGATCCACCGAAGGAGATCTTCCGCAAGCTCAAACTGTATCAATAGTAATAAAAATAGAGGAAAATTGCAAGTTTTTTTAGGAAAAGAACATACAAATTCTGGAAAAAATATGTTACAATAAAAGGGAATCTTAAGATTGAAAAAAACAGCCGAAAATTGGGCAAG
The DNA here is from genome assembly GCA_944381295.1 of uncultured Clostridia bacterium. Taxonomy (GTDB): domain Bacteria; phylum Bacillota; class Clostridia; order Oscillospirales; family Acutalibacteraceae; genus CALWKP01. Next base: position 8,395 of record CALWKP010000172.1, read on the forward strand.
CTATTCCCAAAGCTATCAAATTACGGTAGAATAGAAAAAAATGTGTGGTATGGGAATTTCTGGTACTTATTGTAATATACTTTTCACATTTTTTCAACGAAGCAAACAATCCCAAAGGGTCGAATCACCTGTTTATATGATCGTTTATTGCTGAAAACTGAAATTTCCAATGAAAATAATTCATAAAATTAACACAAACCCCTTGATTTTCCCGTTAAATGGGTGTATTATATGGATGAAATCAATCATAAATCAAAAATAAAACATTTTGAAGGAGGAAAAAGCATGAGCGCAATTGACAAAATTACCCGCGAATCCTGGATCCTGAACACCTTCCCGGAGTGGGGCACCTGGCTCAATGAAGAGATCGAGGACGAAAAAGTCGAGCCCGGCACATTTGCCATGTGGTGGTTAGGATGCACCGGTATCTGGGTAAAATCAGAAGGCGGCACCAATATCAGCATCGATTTCTGGTGCGGCAGCGGCAAAAAGACCCATGCAAACCCGTGGATGGACCCGCAGCATCAGATGTCCAGAATGTGCGGCGGCAAGAAGCTCCAGCCAAACCTGAGAGTTGCTCCTTTTGTACTGGACCCATTTGGCATTAAGAACATTGACGCAGTTCTGGCAACGCACGATCACAACGACCACATGGACGTTAACGTAGCCGCGTCGGTATTGCGCAACTGCAAAGATACCGTACCATTCGTAGGACCGCAGGCTTGCGTAGACAAGTGGATCGACTGGGGCGTACCAGCAGACAGATGCATCGTTGTAAAGCCGGGCGATACCGTAAAGGTTGGGGATATTGAGATCCTCGCACTGGAATCCTTCGACCGTACTGCGCTGATCACCAAGCCGCCGGAGGGAGATATCCGCGGAACGATGCCGATCAACATGGACATCAAAGCGGTCAACTATCTCATCAAGACCCCGGGCGGATCGCTGTATCACAGCGGTGACTCCCACTATTCGAATTACTATGCAAAGCACGGCAACGATCACAAGATCGACGTTGCTCTCGGATCGTTTGGTGAGAACCCGCGCGGAATCACGGACAAGATGACCGCAGTGGACATCCTGCGCATGGCGGAATGCCTGAACTGCCAGGTAGTGATCCCGGTGCATCATGACATCTGGTCGAACTTCCAGGCAGATACCCACGAGATCGAAGTGCTGTACGAGATGAAGAAAGATCGCCTGCAGTATCAGTTCAAGCCGTATATCTGGCAGGTTGGCGGAAAGTTCATTTTCCCGAACGACAAAGATAAGAGACAGTATCATTATCCGCGCGGATTTGACGATTGCTTCGCCAAAGAGATCAACACCCCGTACCTCTCCTTCCTCTAATAAGGCTAAAGTAAGGCTAAAGCCTTAACCATTGCCCGCCGGCGAGGCGGTCAGGAAAAAATCGCCCCGCCAACCGGCGGAGAGTAACAACAAACTCCCGGCAGGCGGCGGGGAAAAACTTGGCCCCGGGAGCTAGTTCTTTCTTTCGGGCGGCTGCGGGGCAGCTTCCTCGGCAAAGCCTCGCGCCCGGGATGCGCGCCGAAGGCGCGCATGGATTCCGCAAAACGTCCCGAAAGCGACTGTTTTTTT
>CALWKP010000173.1 GCA_944381295.1 uncultured Clostridia bacterium
CTTCGCTCTGGAAATTGCATCCTTTTCCCGCTGCGGTGTTCCTCCTTCCTGATCGGTACCACTCCAGGAAATCACCGATTCTAATGTCGTATTCATCACGCTAAACGCTAACCGGAGCTGCTTCTCCATAATCGTTACGCCAGACATAGCTTCCGTAGCCAGCACGGCAAGCAGAACTGCCGCCTTATGTTTTGAAATCGACGGTTTCTTCCCTAAAGAAAACCGTGCCTCATAATACCGCTGAAACCGATCCAGGATAGCTTTCATTGGCGCAGGAAAAGATAGATTATACACCGGCGACGCTACTACTACTAGGTCTGCCTCCCGATACAACTGGTCCACTTCGTCCATGTCGTGCTGTGCGCATGTTTCCTCTGTCTTACATACCCCGCATGCAGTACACGGCAAAAAATGCTCCCGGTAACTGTCCACGATTTTTATGGTATCTCCATCCTGTCGAAACGGCTCCACAAATGCTTTCACCATCCGTCCTGTTCTTCCATCCGGCTACGGCGAACCAAAAAACACCAAGATATTTCTCATGAAAACGCCACGCTTTCCAAAAACTTACCAGTTTATTCTAACATTCCTTTTTGCTCTGCACAAGTATTCTCTTTTTTTCGTTTTCAGCCTAATTTCCCACAAATCCACTTGCAATCGGCCCCGTAACGTGTTATGATAAGAAAAATTAGAAACGCTATGAAAAAGGAAAGTAGCCTTCCTGATCCTGGACAGAGAGAGTGTGCCGCTGGCTGGAAGCACGTTTGCGGGTATCGGAAGAGGAAGTTCCCTTTGGAGCGGTGCAGCTGAACGTTTTGTTAGTAGGCTGCAACGGAAGACACCGTTACTTGTCACGAAAGTGTTTGCTTTTGCAAAAATAAGGGTGGTACCGCGGAGTGTTGCGCCTTCGTCCCTTTTCGGGGAGGAGGCCTTTTTTATTTGCTTTCACCCCGGGAGCAATTTTCGGAAAGATTGGAAAGAAAGGAAGACATTTGATGAAACAGGCATTAGAAGCCATCCGCAGCCAGGCTGCAAAAGAACTTGCAGCTGCGGAAAATCAGCAATCGCTGGAATCTCTTCGGGTAAAATACCTCGGAAAAAAAGGCGAATTAACCTCTATTTTAAAGCAAATGGGAAAACTTTCCCCAGAGGAACGTCCGGTCATCGGTCAGTTAGCCAATGATGTGCGCGCGTTTATCGAACAGGATTTGGAAAAAAGATCCGCAGAACTAAAGGCCGCTGAACTCGAAAAAAGGCTCCAAACTGAAACCATCGATGTCACGATGCCAGGAAAACGCCACGAACTGGGCTGCAAACATCCACTTTCTATCGTCCTTGACGAACTGAAAGAAATTTTTATTGGTATGGGCTTTGAGATCGTAGAAGGTCCCGAAGTAGAACTTGATTACTATAACTTTGAGGCCCTGAACATCCCCAAAAACCATCCTGCACGTGATACGCAAGATACATTTTATATTAATGACAACATTGTGCTTCGCACACAAACTTCTCCGGTTCAGATCCGGACCATGGAAAAGAAAAAGCCTCCGATCCGTGTCATCTCTCCCGGACGCGTTTACCGTTCCGACGCTGTGGACGCCACCCACTCGCCCTTGTTCCATCCGATCGAGGGTCTGGTTGTCGATAAAGGGATCACTTTCGCCGACTTGAAAGGCACCCTCGAAGTTTTTGTCAAACAGCTTTATGGCGAAGATTCCGTTGTGCGCTTTCGCCCGCATCACTTCCCCTTTACAGAACCCTCTGCAGAACTTGATGTCCAGTGCTTCAACTGCCATGGAGAAGGCTGCCGTCTCTGCAAAGGCGAAGGCTGGATCGAAATCCTTGGCTGCGGGATGGTTCATCCGAAAGTTTTGGCGAACTGTGATATCGATCCCGAAGTATACAGCGGTTTTGCTTTTGGTATGGGTCTCGAACGTCTCGTTATGCGCCGCTATAATATTGACGACCTGCGTCTGTTCTATGAAAACGATGTCAGGTTCTTAAAACAGTTTTAAGGAGGCACTGCAAGTATGAATCTTTCAATGAAATGGCTGAACGAATTTGTTCCTGTGGATATGGAACCCCGTGCCTTCTCGGAAGCGATGACTATGAGCGGCTCCAAAGTGGAAGGTTGGGAACTGGAAGGCGCTGAGATCGACAATGTCGTTGTCGGGAAAGTCTTATCGATAGAAAAGCATCCTGATTCCGACCATCTTGTGATCTGTCAGGTGGATGTTGGAAACGGCGATCCCTTGCAAATCGTCACCGGTGCATCCAACCTCACCCCCGGCGACATTGTCCCGGTTGCGCTGGATGGCTCCAAACTGCCTGGAGGCGTTGCGATCAAAAAAGGGAAACTTCGCGGCGTGGAAAGCAACGGGATGCTCTGCTCTCTGGGCGAGCTTGGCTTGACAACCCATGATTTTCCCTATGCAATCGAAAATGGCATTTTTGTCCTCGGCGATGACTGCGACCGGACATTAGGCACTCCGATTTGTGATGCCATCGGTCTGAACGATACCAAAGTCAAATTTGAGATTACTTCCAATCGTCCTGACTGTTTCTCCGTAATAGGACTTGCCAGGGAGGCTGCCGCTACTTTCCAGAAAGAGCTTACTCTCCACACTCCAAGCGTCAAAGGTGGGCATGGTTCTGCGATCGGTATGCTGGATGTAAAAGTGGAAGAACCTTCCCTCTGTTACAATTACAGCGCACGGATCGTTAAAAATGTCCGTGTAAAACCCTCCCCTCGCTGGATGCGGGAACGTCTCCGCGCTATGGGTGTCCGTCCGATCAACAATATCGTGGATATCACAAACTATGTCATGTTGGAATATGGACAGCCTATGCACGCTTTTGACCTTCGCTTTATCGATGAAGCCAAGATTCGTGTCCGTCTTGCTCGTGACGGCGAAACAATCACCACTCTTGACGGCGCAGATCGTACCTTGACCAGCAAAAATCTGGTGATCGCCGATGCTCATAAACCTGTTGCTATTGCCGGTGTCATGGGCGGGGAATACAGCGGAATCATGGACGACACCACAACGATTGTTTTTGAATCTGCTTGCTTCAATGCGCCTTCTGTACGAGTTACTGCACGCGATCAGGGCATGCGGACCGACGCATCTTCCCGTTATGAAAAAGGACTTGACCCGAACAACTGCCTGCCTGCTTTGGAACGCGCTTGTGAACTGGTAGAACTTCTGGATGCAGGCGATGTGCTCGACGGCATTCTGACAGATGACCATTCCTCCAAGGAACGCCGCCGGATCAAGCTTGATGTTGACTGGATCAACCGTTTCCTGGATATCAACCTTTCTGCGGACGAAATGAAAGCGATTTTAACTAAGCTGGCCTGCGAATTTGACGGCGATGATATTTTGGTGCCTACTTTCCGTCCTGACTTGGAACACAAAGCCGATATTGCCGAAGAAATTGCCCGCTTCTATGGGTATAATAAAATTCCAGGAACAAAACTTACCGGCGCATCAGAAGGAAAATATACTCCGGAACAAAAATTCAGTGCAACAGTCAGCAGCACTATGCTCGCTTTGGGCTTGAGCGAAATTATGACGTATTCTTTCATCAGTTCCAAATATTATGACCGTATTCTGATGCCGGAAAACGATCCGCTTCGAAATTCGATTGTGATTTCCAACCCGCTTGGCGAGGATACCAGCATCATGCGTACCGTGGCTCTTCCGTCTATGATGGAGGTTCTTGCACGCAACTACAACAATCGCAATCCTTCCGCAGCATTATTTGAACTGGCTTCGGAATATATTCCTACTGCTCCAGATGCTCTGCCGAATGAAAAAGTAACTTTAATCGGAGGACTTTATGGAAACGGAGCCGATTATTTTACTCTCAAAGGTATTGTGGAAGAATTGCTTGACAGGCTTTCCATTACAGATTATGATGTGGAAGCATCTACAAAAGAGTACAGCTATCATCCCGGCAGATGCGCTGTCCTGACGGTAAATGGAAAACGTCTTGGGGTGTTGGGAGAAATCCATCCCAGATGCGCTGAAAACTACGGCATTAAAGAACGCGTTTACTCGTTCTCTCTGGACATGGATGCCTTGTTCTCCTGCGGTCAGGCAGAAAAATCCTATCATCCGTTGCCGAAATTCCCTGCCGTCACGCGCGACCTGGCTTTAATCTGCGATGATACCATCCCCGTTTTGACGCTGGAAAAAGCAATCCGGAAAGGCGCTGGCACATTACTTGAAAAAATCAATCTTTTTGACGTTTATCGCGGGGAACAGATTGAATCCGGGAAAAAGAGTGTCGCTTTCAGCATTGTTCTGCGTTCTCCTGATGCTACTCTTACCGATGATCAAACAAACGAGGCTTTAAAGGAAGTCATGAAAGAATTGGAAAAGGCTGGCGCGGTACTGCGTGCATAATTCACAAATTCTTTGCTCTTTTTCTCTTGTAATATTTGCCGGGATGTTGTATTATGACAATATTGGGGGTGTTCTAAATGTTCGATAAAACTATGACCTTTTCTTTTCCCAGTGACCGGGAAGCGGATATTAAGACGACGTTGACTGAGGTCTACGATGCATTAAAAGAAAAAGGTTACAACCCTATTAATCAAATTGTTGGATATATCCTTTCGGAAGATCCCACTTATATTACGACCCATAATAATGCAAGGAGTCTCATCCGGCGAATTGACCGTGATGAACTGTTACAGGTCCTAGTAAAATCTTATCTGGGTGAATAATAAGCTGTGGAGACGCGTTTTTTCTGAAACGCGTCTCCTTCCATTTCATTACTAAAAAGGCAGGAGCAGAATGTCTCAAAAACATTCTGCTCCTGCCTTTTATGCAAGCTTCATAGAGAGACCAACGGTAAAACGTAACCTTTTCAAGGCCTTTCCACTAATTGGAAAATATTGCTGTCCCCTTGACGAATCCCCATTAATCCGGAGGCATTTGCTCCATCAGCAAATATCATTGCACGGGAAATTTTTCCATCTTGATCTTTCCACAGCAACAAATGATCTCCAGAATTCAACGTTGTTATTGCGGCTGCTTCTCCTGTTGAAGCCTCTGCTTTAAATTCTTTGTCAAAAGTAAGAGCTTTTCCATTACTGGTTTTCAGAACAGTGCTTCCATCTTTCTGGGGATAGACAGCGCTTACTTTACAATATTCTGGCACTCGATAATCTGCTGGAATATTACATAAGACCAGTTCTGCCGAAGCAATCGGGGGATAGCTAAGCGCCATCGCCGGCCCTATATAAGCATACACAGTTTGTGTTTTACCCAAAACGCTCTGATCAACAGCAACTCCGCTTACTGCATCCAAAATTTTGGTTTCTTCTGAAATTGTAAGATACATATCTCCCGTTGGAGAAGAACTGCTTAAAAAGTAGCGGCCATCCTGAATACTCAGCGAACCGAATACATATGTCCCTACCAGTGCATCCTGATTCCATTCTTCCCTCAGTTCTTCATAACTTGGAACCTTTTCTGTTACATTCTCCATGACAAACAAGGCATTCGAAATCGGCGGATTACTTCTGGTCATCACTGCACTGGTATATGCATATAATATCTGTCCATTTTCCAAGGAATTCGCGGTAATTGGTGTACCTGTCTCTTCATTGAGCAATACCGTATCTTCTGTCAAGTTCAATATGATTGACTGTTCTTCTGATTCTTTTTCAGGAGTCAAAAGCAAGTTCCCATTCTCCAGCCAAGATGCTGTTCCTGAAACTAAGATAACCGAATCTTCTTCAGATACGGTTTCCGCTGCGGAAACCCCCATAGGAACAGCCCCCAAAAATGTTAGACACATGGCTGCTGCAAAAAATTTCCGAACAAATCCTTTTTTCATTTTGTTGCCTTCATCCTTTCACAATGTTTTCTGTCTTTTTCAAAAGCTTTGCAAATGCTTTCACTGATAATACAAATTATGGAGAGAGATTATTGCAAAAAATTTTTCTTTTTTATTTCTCTATAACCCTTTCTTGTGATATTGTCAAGATTAGTTGACACATTTATTT
>CALWKP010000174.1 GCA_944381295.1 uncultured Clostridia bacterium
ATGCTATGTTCAATGATGTTGTCAATGACCTCCAGGAAACCATGAATATTTCTGAAAAAGAAGCCACCAGTATGATGTATTATGGTGGATTGAATATTTATTGTGCGATGGATGAGGATGCCCAGAAAATTGCGGAAGACGTATTTTCTGATGAGGAATTTCTGCCGACGAATGAAAAGATTCAGGCGGGATATCTGATGATGGACTATGACGGAAGAATTCTGGCGACAATAGGAAGAATTGGCGACAGGTCAGGAAACTTGCTGTTGAGTTATGCAACGGATACACAGCGCCAGCCTGGTTCTACGATCAAACCGTTGTCAGTTTATGGACCGTCGGTAGATGCAGGGATTATCAACTATTCCACAATCCTGCAAGACGAGCCGTTCCCCGATTGGTTTGGCGAGGGCAAGCCAGGTCCTAGCAATGCAGGCCGAGCCTATCTGGGGGAAGTCACAGCGGCCTATGCGTTAGCAGCTTCCTTGAATGCGCCAGCAGCGCATTTGTGTGATTTGCTGACACCGATGAAAAGTTTTGAATTTTTGACAGAGAAGTTGAAATTCACCCACTTGAATGCTGCGGCGGACAGTTATTCCCTTTCAGCCATGGCACTTGGTGGTATGAATGGCGGTGTTACGGTCAGGGAAATGGTCTCCGGCTTTCAAATTTTTGGGAACGGTGGAATGTATCATGAACCGTACACTTACTATTATGTGACAGATCATGACGGAAACGTGATTTTAGATAACCGCAGTAACGATTCCTCGCGTGTAATCAGTTCAGAAAGCGCAACAATTATGCATAAACTTTTGCGGAATGTCATTTATGGTAATGGCGGAACCGCACCGCGCGCACAGATCAGTGGATGGGAACTTTACGGTAAAACTGGTACTACGGATGAAAACCGTGACAGCTGGTTTATCGGAGGCAGTCCTTATGCAGTGGCAGGTGTCTGGACCGGTTACGAAACTCCAACAAGGATGTCGGATAACGAGTCACGAAGTGCGTTGACTCTATGGCGAGAGATCATGGTGCGATATTTGGAAGGGAAAGAGCCGAAAAGTTTTGAGCTAGATCCGAACGTGATTTCCGCCACATATTGTGAAGAAACCGGGAAACTGGCAACAGCTTCCTGTACCAAAACAGCGACGGGTTGGTACAGCAGATCGAATATGCCAGGAAAATGCGATGGAGTGCATGAAGGTTCCGAATCTTCCGCAATCACGGAAGATCCCCTCAGTTCGTTGATCTCTTCAGAGCCGGATATTTCCAGTTCGCAGGATGAAGGAGGAAACAGCTCTTCGGAAGTTTCAGAGCCATGGTTCCCGCCGCAATGGCCGTCAGAACCAGAGTCCGAACCATCGTCCAGCATGGAAAGTTCTTCGGAACCTTCCAGCAGTGAGTCTTCTGGGGAGGGATCTTCGCAGGATGCGGAAAGTTCGGAGCCATTCCCTCCAGAATCAGAATCTTCTTCAGAACCGAATGAGGAAGATCCTTTTGCCAGCAATCCGTTCTTGTAACTGCATTTTAACAGGCGTCCTCAAAACAGGACGCCTGTTTTCCTATAAAAGAATTGTTTGATAGCACATATTTTTTGAAATATAACCGGATATTTTGTCGAACGACCACGATTTTACAGATTATCCTTGAAAAATGTATCCAAAGGTGGTACACTTTTGTACATCGGTTAAATACAATAGTATTTGGGTGGTGGACAATGAAAGATACGACATTCCTTCTGGTGGATCAGGATATGCTTCCGCAAGTGTTCCGAAAAGTCTTAGAAGCGAAGCAATATCTGCTCAATTCAGAGGCGTCCAGTACTTCAGAAGCAGCCCGGATGGCAGGAATTTCACGGAGTGTTTTCTATAAATATAAAGACGGAGTATTTCCGTATCAAAAGACCTCTGTGAATCGGATTATAACAATTCAGATGGTTTTGCATGATAAGCCGGGTGTGCTGATGTCTGCGGTTGGCGTATTTTACAGTATGGGAGCCAATATTCTGACGATTAACCAAAATATTCCGGTTAGTGGAAAAGCGTTGGTCTCCATTTCGGCGCGGATTGATCATATGAAGGGTTCTTTATCGGATCTTCTGGACCGCCTGAAATCTGTGGAAGGCGTCAAAACGCTGGAAAATATTTCTGATGAAACTTAGGAAAGAATCAAAGGGGAATTTCATATGGTAGAAATAGCGGTCATGGGTTATGGAGTGGTTGGTTCCGGCGTTGTAGAGGTGCTTACCAACCATACAGAGAATATTGCGAAAAGGGCCAAAGAAGAAATCCGGATCAAATATATTCTGGACTTGCGGGAGTTCCCCGACAGCCCGTTTGCAGAGAAGTTTACCAAATCCTTTGAAGATATTGTGAATGATCCGGAAGTACGAGTAGTCGTAGAAGTAATGGGAGGATTGCATCCGGCGTTTGAATATACCAAACGTTGCCTGGAAGCAGGAAAAAGCGTGGTGACCTCCAATAAAGAACTGGTAGCAGCAAAGGGTGCCGAATTGTTAGCCCTTGCGCAAAAAGAGAATGTGAACTTCCTATTTGAAGCGAGCGTAGGCGGAGGAATTCCGATTATTCGGCCGATCAGCCAATGTCTGGCCGCGAATGATGTGATTGGGATTGCCGGGATTTTGAACGGTACAACAAACTTTATTCTGACAAAAATGATTCGCGACCAGATGGGCTTTGAAGATGCGTTGGCGCTTGCTCAGAAACTCGGTTATGCAGAGCGCAATCCGGCTGCGGATATTGAAGGACACGATGCCTGTCGGAAAATTTGTATTTTGGCGTCGCTTGCTTTTGGAAAACATGTTTATCCGGAACAGGTACACACAGAAGGCATTACAGACATTACGTTGGCGGATGTGGAATATGCTGATTCGTGGGGCGGCGTCATCAAGCTGATTGGTCAGGTAAAAATGCAGGAAAATGGCCAGGTCCAGATTATCGTTTGTCCGATGTTCCTTTCCCGCGCAAGCCAGCTTGCGAATGTCGATGATGTGTTTAACGGGATTTTGGTTCGCGGCGATTCTACCGGAGACGTGGTATTTTATGGCAAAGGTGCCGGCAAGCTTCCGTCGGCGAGTGCGGTAGTAGCCGATGTTATTGATTGTGTCAAGCATTTCAAAGCTCGAAAATACCTGTTCTGGGAGGATGGCACTCCAGACTATGTGCAGGATTACCGCTTGGATGTTGTAGAAATGTATGTCCGTGCAAAAGCAGAGGATGGAAATGGGCTGAAAAAAGTAGAAGAAGTGTTTGGAAAAGTAACTCCTTTGGCACGGAAACATGCAGAACCCGGTGAATTTGCGTTTGTGACGCAGGCAATGCAGGAAAAAGAAATCGATCAAAAATTGGAACAGCTGGAAGTATCCGGCATAGAGATTGTAAACCGTATCCGTATTGGTGATTTTTAAACAAGGAAACGATATTGAGGAAGTGGAGAAAGAATGATACGTATTCAGGTGCCGGCGACCAGTGCAAATCTCGGTTCCGGATTTGATTCTCTGGGGATTGCCCTGTCTCTTTGCAACCAGGTGTGGATGGAAGAATCGGATACTTTAGAAATTTCGTCCAAAGACGGAGTGGAGATTCCGAAAGATGAAAGTAATCTGATTTATTGGGCAGCGAAACAGCTGTATGAATTTTGCGGGAACAAAATGCCAGGGCTGAAAATTATCCAGCAAAATGATATTCCCATGGCCCGCGGCCTAGGAAGCAGTTCGGCATGTATTGTAGCAGGATTGTTGGGAGCAAACCGTTTGATCGGCAGCCCGTTGTCACAACAGGATCTGATTAACCTGGCGGCGAAGATCGAAGGACACCCCGACAATACGACACCCGCAATTTCCGGCGGTCTGGTTGCATCTGCAATCGAAGGAGAACGGGTATACAGTGTAAGCGTACCCGTGGCGGAAAACATCCGGTTTGCGCTGTTTATCCCGCCGTTTGAACTGAAAACAGAAAAAGCAAGGGCGGTACTTCCGGAACAATATTCACGGCAGGACGCAGTTTATAACCTGTCCCGGTCGGCTCTGATGACTGCGACGTTATTCTCCGGGAAAACGGAGAATCTTAGGGTAGCGGTGCAGGATCGGTTGCATCAGCCGTATCGTTCGGGGCTCATCAGCCATTTGGACCAAGTGTTCCGTCTGAGCTATGAACTGGGTTCTCTGGGAACGTATGTCAGCGGTGCGGGGCCGACGATTATTGCGATGTTGGATTCAGCAGATACTGGTAATTTCACGAAATACGCACTGAGCCACTTGGAAGAAAAGGGGATCAAAGGCTGGCGGCTGGAGATTCAAAAAGCAAATTCCAACGGGGCGCAAATAGCGATTGATTAATCTTTGGAGGGATCAAAGGTGGGCTTGATTGTACAGAAATTTGGCGGAAGCTCAGTAGCGAATGCCGAACGGGTCAATAATGTGGCAGATATTGTCACTGAAACGTATGCAAAGGGAAATGACGTCGTCGTAGTGGTGTCGGCTCAAGGGGATACCACAGATGATTTGATTGCAAAAGCAAAAGAGATTAATCCAGATGCATCCAAACGGGAAATGGATATGCTGATGACCGCAGGGGAACAGGTTTCTGCGGCGTTGTTAGCCATGGCAATCGAGAAAAAAGGCTATCCGGTAATTTCCCTGTTGGGCTGGCAGGCTGGATTTATGACCAGTTCTGCCTATGGAATCGCGCGGATCAAGCGCGTTGTCCCGGACCGGATACAAAAAGAACTGGATAAACGGAATATCGTCGTAGTAACAGGGTTCCAGGGGGTC
>CALWKP010000175.1 GCA_944381295.1 uncultured Clostridia bacterium
AGTAACGACCTACTCCGCAGGAAAAAGCGCGGGCGCAAAACATGTTTCCTACTGACTGCCAGGCGGAGGTCACGACGCGTGCGCGACTTGCTGACCGCAGGTCCAGGGGCTTTAGCCTGGCATTTCGTCGCGGACTTCGCGGAAGCAACGGATCACTGTGTCGATATCCTCGCGAGTATGTGCCGCGCTTACCTGGGTGCGAATCCTTGCTTTCCCTTTTGGTACGACCGGATACGAGAACGCTACCACATAAACGCCTTTTTCCATCATCCGTTTCGCCATTTCCCCGGCCTTCTTTTCATCATACAACATGATCGGAACGATCGGGTGTACGCCTTCAATAATATCAAATCCGGCTTCGGTCAGCCCTGCACGATAGTACGCAGTAAGATCTTCCAGTTTGTCGCGCAGTTCCGTGCCTTCCTTCAGCATCCGGAAAACTTCCAGGCTTGCACCTGCAATTGCCGGGGCCAACGTATTCGAGAACAGGTAAGGACGGCTCCTCTGACGCAGAAGCTGTACGATCGGGCCGCGCGCGCTCGTATAGCCGCCCGATGCTCCGCCCAGTGCTTTACCCAGGGTGCCCGTGATAATATCCACACGTCCCTGTACCCCGCAGTACTCCGGCGTCCCTCTTCCAGTCTTGCCGACAAATCCTGCCGCGTGGCTGTCATCCACCATCACCAGTGCATCAAATTCGTCTGCAAGATCGCAAATTCCCTTCAAATCCGCTATAATGCCATCCATCGAGAATACGCCGTCTGTTGCAATCAGTTTGATGCGCGCTCCCTGTGCGTCGGCTTCTTCCAGCTTGCTCCGAAGATCTGCCATATCATTATTGTGATAACGGTACCGCTTGGCTTTGCACAAACGAATCCCGTCAATAATACTTGCGTGGTTCAGCTCGTCGCTGATGACCGCATCCTGATCTGTCAGCAGAGTCTCGAACAACCCGCCGTTTGCGTCAAAACAGGAGGAATACAGAATCGTATCTTCCGTGCCAAGAAAATCACTGATGGCATTTTCCAGCTTTTTGTGAAGGTCCTGTGTGCCGCAGATGAACCGGACCGATGCCAGTCCGTATCCGCGCTCTTCATTCGCTTTGTAGGCCGCTTCCGCCAGCTTCGGATTTCCGCCAAGTCCCAGATAGTTGTTCGCGCACATATTGATGGCTTCCCGTCCGTCCGCCAGCAGCACCTTTGCTCCCTGGCGCGATACGATCGGACTTTCTCCCTTCCACAGTCCGGCTTCCCGGATGCCGTCAAGCTGTTCCTGATAGTATGCCAATACTTCTGCCTTTTTCATTGCCAATTCCTCCTTAAGCTTTGCCGTGGATGGTGCTCCAATCCAAGATTACTTTTCCGCTGTTCCCGCTGTTCATGGCGGCAAATCCCTGTTCGTATTCTTCTACCGGGAACCGGTGTGTGATGATCTTGTCGATATTCAGGCCGCTTTGCAGCATCGTGCTCATTTTGTACCAGGTTTCCCACACTTCGCGGCCATAAATCCCTTTGATCGTCAGGCCGTTGAAAATCACTTTCGTCCAGTCGATGCGGGCATCCGACTTTTGCAGCCCCAACAGCGCGATCTTGCCGCCGTTTTTCATATAGTTGACCATATCGTTGAATCCGGATTCACTGCCGGACATTTCAAGGCCGACGTCAAAACCTTCCTTCATGCCTAACTCGTGCATGACATCCGGAAGTTTTTCGTTTGCGACGTTTACTGTGCGGGTAGCTCCCATTTCCGCTGCAAGAGACAGGCGATAAGGGTTGATGTCGGTGACGACAACGTAGCGTGCCCCGACGTGACGGCTGATCGCCGCAGCCATAATCCCGATCGGTCCCGCGCCGGTAATCAGGACATCTTCGCCGATCATGTTGAAGGCGAGAGCGGTATGTACGGCATTGCCGAGCGGGTCAAAGCAGGAATAGAGTTCTTCGCGGATGGACGGGTCACAATGCCAGGCATTTTTTGCGGGGATGACCAGGTATTCGGCAAACGCACCGTTCCGGTTCACGCCGACGCCCTGGGTATTGCGGCAGAGATGCGGCAATCCCGCGAGACAGTTGCGGCATTTTCCGCAAACGACATGACCTTCGCCGGAAACGAGATCGCCTACGGAAAAGCCTTCCACGTTTTCGCCAACTTCCACAATCTCGCCCACATATTCATGACCCGCGGTGAGACCGATCGGGATCGTTTTCTGTGCCCATTCGTTCCAATTATAAATATGTACGTCGGTGCCACAGATGGAAGTCTTATGGATTTTAATTTTCACATCATTTTTCCCAGTCTGAGGGACAGGTACTTTTTTGAGCCAGAGTCCGCGTTCGGGTTTTTCCTTGACAAGAGCCCACATCATTTCCTCGTTCATGCAAATTCTCCCCTTTTGAAACAAGTGTCCTTGAATGAAAGACAGAAACGATCTTTCACTTTATTCAAATAAATTTCTAACTGCATTATAAGGAAAAAAATAGGAGATGTCAACAGAAAATCCACAAATAAAAGACAAAATCAATAGATTGTATTTAATACAAGGACAGTTGTGTGTCTTTAGAGTAAAGACAGCTTTGCTTTGCTTTTTTCTCTGCCTGATCAGCCGCCTTCTCTCCCGATTGCCCTTGCTTTTTCTTTGGTTCTGTAGTATCCTAGGTTACGTGCCAATTTGGCATAGTCAGTCGCAAACTCCTGACTTAAAAGAAAACTACGGAGGAATCAAGTATGAAAACACAAGGAATCCACAAACTGCATTTTATGGCACAGGCCGGTATGATCGCGGCAATCTATGCGGTATTAACGTATGCAGCTGCTGCGATGAATCTTGCCTATGGCGCGGTACAGTTCCGGTTTTCCGAAGCCCTTACGCTTCTCCCGGTTATGACTCCTGCCGCAATCCCCGGTCTTGCTATCGGATGCTTTTTGGCAAACCTCGCCAGCCCCCTCGGGCCGGTCGATTGGGTGTTCGGGACGGCCGCTTCCCTTATGGCTGCGGTGCTCTCTTATCTTGCCAGGAATATCCGCATCAAGAGTCTGCCGGTGCTCTCTATGCTCTTCCCGGTACTCTGCAATGCGGTCATTATAGGTCTTGAGATCGTTTGGATCGGTGTGATGGACTCCGGAACTGCTGCCTGGGCGGAATTTTTGCCTACTGCAATTTCCGTAGGCATCGGAGAATTAGCTGTCTGTGCGGTATTGGGGCTGCCGCTAACCGCTTTGCTCGAACGGTCCGGAGCTGCAAAAAAAATCTTCTGCTGCTGACCCCTGGCAGCCACAGAAAGGCGTCGAAGAAACAATATGGGAAACTCATTGGTTGGTTTTTTGAAAAAATGGAAGGACATCGCTCCTGTCAGGCTCATTGTGTGCAGTTTTTTTCTGGTCATTCTCGTAGGAACCTTCCTGCTGTTCCTGCCGCTCTCTGCCCGTGACGGTCGGCCTACCCATATCCTTGATGCGTTTTTTACCGCAACATCCGCAACCTGTGTGACGGGGCTTGTCGTCTTTGATACCTGGATACACTGGAATGAATTCGGACAAGTGGTCATCCTGATGCTTATCCAGATAGGCGGGCTCGGTCTCGTTACCTTTACCACCGGCATCAACTTGCTTCTGCGCAAAAAAATGGGCTTTCGGAATCTTGTCCTTGCCCGCGACAACGTCAGCGGCAGTACTCTCGATATCCGTGGCCTGATTAAAACGATCCTCGGGTTTACGTTCCTTTGTGAGGGCCTTGGCGCCGCTATCCTGATGTTGCGCTTTGTCCCGAAATTCGGACTGCGCGGTGTCTGGATCTCCATTTTCAATGCTGTTTCCGCCTACTGCAATGCTGGATTTGATATCCTTGGCTTTGAACGCGAAAATGGAAGCCTCATGAATTATTCCGGTGACGGACTGGTTTGTCTCACGACCTCCGCACTCATTATCCTCGGCGGACTCGGCTTTACGGTCATCAGCGACTTTTATACTACCCAGATCCACACACGATTCCATAAGGAAAAACCTCTGCCGCTGAACTTCCATTCCCGGCTGGTCCTCGTTTCTACCGGGGTCCTCCTGCTCGCCTGTACGATTGCCTTTTTTGTCTGCGAGTACGGCAATACCATGAAAGGCATGAACTTCTTTGAACGTCTCAATACATCGTTCTTTCAATCCGCAAGCGCAAGAACCGCTGGATTTGCTTCCATCGATATCGCTGCCGAACATGATTTTACCAAGATCATTACCATTGTCCTGATGTTTATCGGCGCTTCTCCGGCTTCTACCGGCGGCGGCGTCAAAACAACCACGATCGTCGTCCTCACAGCTACGGTCTTTGGTGCAATGTCCGGGCGGGAGGATACCGTGATTCACCATCGCAAGGTCGATAAATTAACTGTATATCGCTCCCTTGCGATCGTTATCCTGGCACTCCTGGTTGTCCTTTTCACCACCGGCATCATCCTCTCGTTCAACGAGGATATCAGCGGTGTGGACGCACTCTTTGAAGCTGTTTCTGCGTTTGCGACTGTCGGGCTCTCGGCAAATGTTACGCCCCAACTTAAGGTGATCCCCAAAATCGCCGTCGCGCTCACCATGTTTGTTGGAAGAGTCGGACCGGTTTCTTTGGCGCTTGCTATCATTATGCGCCGTGGAAAAAACAATGGCGCCGTTCTGCCCGAAGGCAAAATTATTGTAGGCTGAAACTGCGCGGGGCTTTCGCAAGTTCCAATACCGCTTGGGCTGCCCTCTCGATCTCTTTCCCTGTATGGAACGGACCAAAGCTGAACCGCACACTGCCTTCCGGGAATGTCCCTGCGGTGCGGTGTGCCAATGGTGCGCAATGCAGTCCTGCCCGTACCGCAATGCCGTATTCCTGATCCAAATGGGCGGCGGCTTGTGCGCAGTCCATCCCCGCGATGTTCAGTGACACCACTGGTGCGCATGTCCTGCGATCCTGCGGTCCGTAAATCGTCACCGCACGGTTGCCTCCCAACTGTTCCAGAAACTGCCGTTCCGCACGCTGTTCGGCTTCCCGCACCGCTTCCGGGCCCTGTTCCCGCAGCCACGAAAGTCCTGCACCCAATGATGCGATTCCTGGGACGTTCAACGTCCCGCTTTCCAGCAGGTCCGGCAGGTATCCCGGCTGGTCCAATTCTGACGACAGGCTTCCGGTCCCGCCGCGCAGTACCGGTTCCAATTCGACGCCTTCTCCTAACAGCAGCACACCGGTTCCCTGCATACCAAACAGCGATTTATGTCCCGGCGCGGCCAACAGTGAAATCCCGTCACGCACCATATCAAGCGGGAAAATCCCCGCGCTTTGTGATGCGTCCACCAGCAACGGTTTTCCTGCGCTGCGGCAGATACGGCCGATTTCTCTTACCT
>CALWKP010000176.1 GCA_944381295.1 uncultured Clostridia bacterium
CATACAATCCCGTTTGAGACCTTTTTGGGCTTTGATGGGGATAAGACGCCGGATATCGACTTGAACTTCTCCGGAGAATACCAGAGCTCGGCACATCGATATACAGAAACGCTGTTTGGAAAGGACAACGTGTTTAAAGCAGGGACGATCGCAACGGTGGCGGATAAAACAGCGTTGGGTTATGTAAAAAAATACGCGGAACAGCGCGGGATTACCCTGCACCGGGCGGAAGAGATGCGCCTGGCAGCAGGCTGTACCGGCGTAAAGCGCACCACAGGCCAGCATCCGGGCGGAATGGTTGTTGTGCCGCGTGGAATGGAGGTTTATGATTTCTGTCCGGTGCAGCATCCCGCCAACGACCAGAATTCCGATAATATCACAACGCATTTCGACTTCCATTCCATCCATGATACGATCTGTAAACTTGATGGACTGGGACACGATGTGCCGTCGATCTATCGGTATTTGGAAGATTATACAGGAATTCCGGTTATGGATGTTTCCATGAGTGACCCGGAAGTAATGTCGCTGTTCACTTCTACAAAGGCATTGGGAGTTACGCCGGAAGATATCGATTCGGAAACTGGAACGTTTTCTTTGCCGGAAGTTGGGACGTCCTTCGTGCGTCAGATGTTGATTGACTGTCAGCCCAAAACTTTTTCGGACCTTCTTCAGGTTTCGGGTCTGTCCCATGGGACAGACGTGTGGCTAGGAAATGCACAGGATTTGATCAAACAGGGGACGTGTACGATTTCGGAAGTAATCGGTACGCGTGACAGTATTATGACATACCTTCTGCAAAAGGGCCTGGAACCTAAGATGGCATTTAAGATCATGGAAATCGTACGTAAAGGGAAAGCACCAGTGCTGTTAACGCAGGAGCACATCCAGGCGATGAAGGATCATGATGTTCCTCAATGGTATATCGATTCGTGTATGAAGATCAAATACATGTTCCCGAAAGCGCACGCAGCGGCGTATATGATATCTACACTGCGGTTGGGCTGGTACAAGGTGCACCGTCCGGTGGAATATTATGCGGCATATTTCACGGTACGCAGCGAAGATTTTGACGGCGCAACAGTCGCGAAGGGACGGGACGCGGTACGCCGGCGCATGAACGAAATTGCCATGAAGGGAAAAGAGGCTTCTGTAAAAGAAGAAGCAGCCTATGCAACGTTCCAGATTGCAAACGAGATGCTGGCACGAGGAATCGAGGTGCTTCCGATCGATATTTATAAGTCGGATGCACGCAAATTCCTGGTAGAGGACGGAAAAATTCGTTTGCCGTTTGCCTCTCTAGCCGGAGTTGGAGAAGCGGCAGCCCATAGCTTGGCAGAAGCGAGGGAAAGCGGAGGACCGTTTATCTCGATAGATGATTTGCAGGCTCGAGCGAAGGTTACCAAAGCGGTTATCGAAGGTTTGCAGGCGGCAGGGGCTCTGGATGGACTTCCGGCAAGCAGTCAAATGAGCCTTTTCTGAAAAGAAGATTTCCTGTAAGATATTTCTCGTCTAATCTGGTTATGTTTGCGGGAAAAGAAAGTTGACAACAATGTTTTATCATGGTATTATGTTAGCATGCTAAAGCGAGGGGTGTCTTTGTGAAACGGTATAAGAAAATTACGCCCGAAGGGACTAGGGACCTTTTGTTTGAGGAGTGTCAGGCCCGTCGGATTGTGGAACAAAAGCTTTCAGAAGGATTCGCGTCCCATGGATTCCATGAGGTTGTAACGCCAGGGCTGGAATTTTATGATGTGTTTGATCCCGAATATTCCGGGATTGGGCAAGAAGTGATGTATAAACTGACCGATCAGAGGGGGCGTCTGGTAGTCATGCGTCCGGATGCAACCTTGCCAATTGCCCGGTTGACTGCGACGCGTCTGCAAAATTCCCCCAGGCCGCTGCGGCTCTTTTATACACAGCCGATCTACCGCAGCAATCCGAACCTGACTGGACGGAGCGATGAAGTGGTCCAGACTGGTGTGGAATTGTTGGGAGCCGGCGGAAAGAGGGCAGATCTGGAAGTTATCATGATGGCGGTAGAATCTTTGCAGAGCTGTGTGCCGGATTTTCGGTTGGAGATTGGTCATGCGGGATTTTTCCGGGCATTGGCTCAGCAGCTTCCGGTTTCGGAGGATGTCCGGGAAGATATCCGGCGTTCGATTGAGGCGAAAAATTATCCGGCATTGGATATGATCCTGGATACGTTAGGGGATACCCCATCGGCAAATGCGATTCGCAAACTTCCTCGATTGTTTGGTGGGGAAGAGGTTTTTGCGGAAGCGGCTGCACTTTGTGTCGGCGAGCAGCCTGCGGAAACATTGGCTTATTTGAAAGAGCTGTATGAATCTCTGACAAAGCTTGGTCTGGGAGACCGGATCATTATTGATCTGGGATTAGTGCAAAGGAACGATTATTATACCGGCGTTGTGTTTAGCGGATATGTGGAAGATTATGGGGATGCCTTGCTGAATGGTGGACGGTATGACAATCTGCTTGGATGTTTTGATTCCCCCATGTCGGCAATCGGGTTTGCGGTAAATGTAGACGCCATTTCCAAATTGCTGCTGGAGCAGGGAAAGGTTGGCGTCCCGGAGCCTCCGGAGTTGTTGATCCATAGTGAAGATGGCTTTGAGATGGAAGGGCTATCGTATATGGCGAGGCAGGTTGCGGAAGGAAGATGTTGTGAATATTCGGTGTTTGCAACGAGAGAGGAAGCACAGGAATCTGCAAAGCAACGGGGAATACCGACTCTGGTTATCGTAGGAAACACCATAGAAACGCTGAAATTATGAGGAAGGACTGATGAAGATGAAACCACTGCGGATCGCGTTGACGAAAGGCAGGCTGGAAAAAGATACCATCAGCCTTTTTGAGACGATAGGATATAATTGTGAAGCGGTACGGAACAAGGGCCGAAAACTGATCCTCCCGGTGGGGGATGGAGAATTTGAAGTGGTTCTCGCGAAAGCTGCGGATGTCATTACCTATGTAGAGCATGGGGTATGCGACCTTGGCGTTGTGGGAAAGGATACCATATTAGAAAACGGCAGCAGTTTTTATGAAATTCTGGATTTAGGCTTTGGAAAATGCCGTTTTGCATTGGCCGGGCCGGTGGGCTGTGACTTTTATAAAGGATATTCGAGCCGGACGATTGCGTCAAAGTATCCGAATGTAGCGCGCAGTTTTTTTGAGAGCAAAGGAATGGATGTGCGTGTGATTAAAATTGAGGGCTCGGTAGAATTAGCGCCGCTGCTTGGCTTATCGGATGCGATTGTAGACATTGTGGAAACAGGGTCCACTTTGAAAGAAAACGGCTTGGAAGTGATTGAGACGATCTGTGATATTTCTGCAAGGTTGATTGTCAACACGGCAAGTTTAAAATTGAGGAAGCGGGAAATTGAGTCACTGGTATCCCGGATCGAAACGGCAAGGGGGAAGTAAAATGATACAACCGGTAAAAGTAAGCGGTGCGTTTGGCAGGGAGTTTATCCGGCAGCTGAAAGAGCGCAGCAATGAGAATGATAAGAAAGTGGATGCGGCAGTAGCTGCGATTCTTGAAGACGTCAGGACAAGCGGAGACGCAGCGGTAGAAAAATACACGACGATGTTTGATGGACAGGCACCGGAAAATATCGAGATCACACAGGAAGAGATGGAGAAACTGGCGTCCGGATGTGACCCGGAATTTTTAGAAGCATTGAAACGTGCGGCGGCGAACATCGAAGATTTTCACAAAAGACAGAAGCAGCAAAGCTGGATGGAAGCAGGACCGGACGGCGTCATGATGGGCCAGCGTGTACGCGGACTGCATAAGGTAGGAATTTACGTGCCGGGAGGTACTGCGGCGTATCCGTCGTCTGTGCTGATGAATGCCATCCCCGCGAAGATTGCGGGGGTTGGAGAGATCATTATGGTAACACCTCCGGGAAAAGACGGAAAGCCGAATCCGGACATCATGGCAGCGGCACTGACAG
>CALWKP010000177.1 GCA_944381295.1 uncultured Clostridia bacterium
TGTGGATTTTGTTATCCACGACACCAACAGCGGCAACCCCCATTGTCATATTATGCTTACCATGCGCCCCCTTGACGAGCGCGGCGCGTGGGCGGCGAAGTCCAAAAAGGAATATGACCTTGACGAAAACGGCGAGCGTATCCGCTTGCCAAGTGGCAGATACAAAACTCACAAAGTTGACCTTACAGGCTGGAACAACAAGGACAACACCCTCTTGTGGCGCAAGGCATGGGCTGACTTTAACCAGTACATCTGGGACATCTGTACGATATGGGATGGATGTTACTGATATTGCGTCATCAGCACTTCCTTGTGTAGTCTCTATTACAAATATTTCTGTACAGGAGGTACAATATTTCTTTAACCGTTTCGGCCCCAATGGTTCGAATCAATCCCGGCTGGAAGAAACCACAAGTTGTGGTTCTGGGGTTATCTTCTACTCCGATGAAGCCAGTGATTCCCTCTATATTGTGACGAATCAGCATGTCGTTGAAGGAGCTACTACACTCTCTGTCAGTTTTGTTGACAACTCTGTTTATGAGGCTCAATTATGCGGTACAGATGAAAGTCTGGATTTAGCTGTTTTAAAAGTCGCGCTCTCTGATCTGTCTGAAGAAACGTTATCTCAAATTTCTGTCATTACGATCGGCAATTCCGACGCCTTGGAAGTCGGGGAACAAGTTGTCGCAATTGGTAATGCGTTAGGTTACGGTCAGTCGGTCACTACTGGTATCGTCAGCGCACTGAACCGCAGTCTCACCAACGAAGACGGTACCACATCTACCTATATTCAAACCGATGCAGCGATCAATCCTGGCAATAGCGGCGGAGCACTGCTGAATCTTGATGGGGAACTTATTGGAATCAACACTGCCAAACTTTCTTCTACCGATGTAGAAGGAATGGGATATGCCATTCCAATTTCAGATGTTCTTGATCAAATTGTTCAACTAATGGGACAAAACACCGCATTCTCTCAAGCGACAATTTCTCAATAACCTTCCTAAATATACTCTGTTTGATTATCTAATCCACATGATCCTTCAAAGAAAAAGGACAAAATTGATAAACTCCATTTTGGAGTTTATCAATCTTGTCCTTTTCATCATTTTCCAAGAAGCTTTTTGTGTTTTCGAAAAACAGAACTCCTAAAAATTTTCTCAGGTCGATTCCGGCCCGATACTCATCAAAATAATCACTTGTGCCCCGTATTGCAATTTATCTCCACTAGAAGCATCTTTATATCCTACCATCTTGCCTGCTTCTATGGTAGAACTATATACATCTTCCTTTACTGGCATAAAACCTTCAGCCGTAACTCTCTCTGATGCTTCTGCCAAACTCAAACCACTAATATCGGGCAAAGTACGCATTTCCGATCCTTGGCTGACAACTACAGTAATCGTACCTCCCCGGGCAATTTTACTTCCTGGTTCTGGTGTCTGGCTAATAATTTTCCCTTCTTCTACGGTATCGCTGAATTCTTTATCTGCCAATAAAACCTCATATTCTTGTGTGCTATTGGAAGATTCCGCCATAATAGTTTCATAACTTTCCCCTAGAAGATTCGGTACATCGATCATTTGAACATTTGTGTCCGGCATAGATTCCTGTTGTGAGACTGTTTCTGACGACTCACCGGAAACTGCCGGAGTAAGCACAGCAAGGCTGGATTCCACAGGCTCTTCTTCCGGCGATGTTCCCGAAGTCATCCACCAAAAACCTATCGCTGTAAAAACGACTAATGCTATGACACAAGAACCTATCCCCCAAACAAAACCCGGAACGCCTTTTTTCTCCTGTACCGGCCGACGTACCGGCGGAAGGTCGCGGATAGGTTGGGATGCTTCAATTTTAGCCGTGACTGTGGGAGCTGCTGACAATTCATCACGCAGGCGTTCAAAGGTTGCCGTACGTTTCTGCGGCGATACCTGCAACGCATTTGCTAAGGCGGTCACCACATGCGGCGGAATCATTTTCAAAATACTGGTTGGGATCAACAAACGGGAATCCATTCGTCTTTTCGGCGCTTCCTGTGGCATTTCACCCGTCAACGCGAAAAACAATGTCGCTGCAAAGCCATAAACATCTGTCGGTTCGCCCAAAGGCTCATCCATAACATACTGTTCAATGGCTGCACACCCCGGCATCAAGTCCGGAGGCAAGTCGGTATCCATTCTCCGTACGGTACTGATGCAGAAGCCCACCAGCTTCATTTTTCCATCTTTTAAAATTACCAGAGTATCTGGAGAAATTCCCAGATGGCATACTCCTGCTGAATGCATGATCCCTAATGCATTCAACACCGGCATGAACAGCTGACGCGCAACATTCCAGTTCAGATTTCCTCCGCTGCGTTCTACAAAGCTGCGCAGCGTGATATTTTCATTCCATTCTGATACCGTATAGGCAGTACCGTTTTCTTCAAAAATATCGTAAATCTGCTGTAAAGCGGATAATTCCCGCAAATGAGCAATTTCCCGTGAATACGTCAAGAATGTTTCCAGACATTCATCAAACAGGATCTCACTGCCGCCGATTATCCTTACGGATGCTCCACCTGGTTCCGACCGTCCGCAAACTGTCTGGGGAAAAAATTCCCGCAATTCAATCTTACAGTTCAGCACCGTGTCGTATCCTATATAGGTAAACCCTTCTCCATTGCACTTTTTGGCCTTCCCGACAATATATCTGCCTTGCAGCATTGTCCGGTATCCAAGCGCATGCCTCATTTGCAGCTCGCCCTTTTGAAACCCGCAATGCGGGCATGTTTCGCCCTCCACCGCCTCTTCCATGCAATTCATACACAGATGCTCAATACCTGCCATTGCTTTCCCCCACGTTACCGCTTTTCCAGCATTTGTTTTAGTTTTGGCTTTTCTCTGCCACCTTATTCTTCGTCGTCATCACTATCCGGGTTATCCCAATTATGCCAGACGTTCTGTACATCATCATTATCCTCTAAGGCATCCAGCAATTTCTGCATTTTTACAATCGATTCTTCATCTGTCAGAGTTGTATAGCTGCTCGGTACCATCTCGATCTCCGCAGAAACAAATTCATACCCTTTCTGCGTCAGGTCATCACAGACGCCGCTGAAATCCGACGGCTCGGTATATACTTCAAAAACATCTTCATCTGCCTGGAAATCCGAAGCTCCTGCTTCCAGACAATCTTCCATCACTTTATCTTCTTCATTTCCTTCGCGTTCGATGACTATAACACCTTTTTCCGAGAACATAAAGGACACACAGCCAGAAGTACCCAAATTTCCGCCAAACTTATCAAAGTAATGACGCACATCTCCTGCTGTACGGTTCCGGTTGTCTGTGAGCGTTTCTACGATCACAGCGATTCCGTTCGGTCCATAGCCTTCATATACGATGCTCTCATATTTATCGGCATCGGTATCCCCTGCCGCTTTCTTGATGATTCTCTCAATATTATCGTTGGGAACGTTGTTTGCTTTCGCCTTTGCAATACAATCTTTCAGCTTCGAGTTCGAGGCCGGGTCAGGTCCGCCACCTTCTTTTACCGCTACCGCCAGTTCTCTGCCGATTTTGGTGAAAATTTTCGCTTTCGCACCATCAGTTTTCTCTTTTTTCCTCTTGATATTATTCCATTTCGAATGGCCCGACATATTAATTAGCCTCCAATATTACAAAAATTCAGTATTTTACATTTTATCATACTTTTTCCTTTA
>CALWKP010000178.1 GCA_944381295.1 uncultured Clostridia bacterium
AATACGGGCAGCCCCTGTACAAGATTTTTTAATAAGGCGGTGCTATGATGAATCGAGAGGAACTCAAACAGATTCTTCCCCACAGAGAACCGATGCTCCTGATCGACGAAGCGGAGCTTCGGGATGATGAGGTTGCTGTCGGAAAATATACTGTCAAGGGCGACGAATGGTTTTTGCAGGGACATTTCCCAGGCATGCCCATTGTTCCCGGCGTTATCCAGTGTGAAATGATGGGTCAGACCTGCTGTGTATTGGTGGCCGAAAAAGTAAAAGGGAAAAAGACTCTTTTTACCGGCATGGATAAAGTCCGTTTTAAACAACAGGTTGTCCCTGGTGATACCATTACCTTCGAATGCGCGATGACCGGAAGCCGTGGTCCCTTCTTCTTTGCTAAGGGCAAAGGCTTTGTAAACGGTAAACTGGCTGTCAGCGCAGAGCTTTCTTTCGCGTTAATCTGACGTTAAGGGGTTGATACCTTGTTTTCAAAAATTCTGATCGCCAACCGCGGTGAGATCGCGGTGCGCATCATCCGGGCCTGCAAAGAAATGGGGATCTCCACGGTCGCCGTCTTTTCCGAAGCCGACCGCGAAGCCCTGCATGTCAGCCTTGCAGACGAAAGCGTATGCATCGGCCCCGCCCAGGTTCAGGAAAGTTATCTCAATATGACGGCGATCATCGAGGCCGCCGTCGCCACCAAGGCGGAAGCCATCCATCCGGGATATGGACTTTTGTCTGAAAACGCTAAATTCGCCGACCTGTGTGCGCAATGCCATATCGCCTTTATCGGTCCTTCTTCCGAGGTAATTTCTCGAATGGGCGACAAGGATATCGCACGCAAAACGATGGTTGCTGCCGGTGTTCCGGTCATCCCGGGCTGTGATGTCATTGAAGACCCTCAGAAGGCTCGTGAGGAAGCGGAGCGGATTGGATATCCGCTGCTCATCAAGGCCCGCAGCGGCGGCGGCGGACGCGGTATCCGCCTGGTGACCAAAAGTGAGGAATTTGACCGTGCATTCCAGGCGGCTTCCAACGAAGCGCAGATCGCATTCGGCGACGGCGCCTGTTATATGGAAAAATATATCTATCCCGCAAAGCATATCGAGATGCAGCTTCTGTGCGACAACCAGGGTAATGTTGTGGCTTTAGGGGAACGCGAATGTTCCATTCAGCGCCATAACCAGAAGCTTATCGAAGAAAGCCCGTCTCCGGCGGTCACTCCCGAGACGCGCAAGAAGATGATCGATGTTGCCGTCAAGGCGGCAAAAGCCGCGAAATACACCAATGCGGGAACCATCGAATTCCTTTTTGATACCGATGGGAGCTTTTATTTCATGGAGATGAATACCCGTCTCCAGGTAGAACATTCTGTCACGGAAATGGTCACCAATATCGATATCGTAAAATGGCAGATCCGTATTGCTGCCGGTATCCCGTTAGGCTTCCGGCAGGAAGATATCCGCATCAGCAACTGCGCGATCGAATGCCGGATCAACGCGGAAAATCCGCATCAAAACTTCCGTCCGAGCTGTGGAAAAATTACACTCCTTCATGTTCCGGGAGGCCCCATGGTGCGCTTTGATACCGCGCTGTATCAGGATTATATCGTTCCTCCGTTTTACGATTCGATGATCGGCAAACTGATCGTCTGTGCCCAGACCCGTGATGAAGCCATCCGCAAAATGCAGGCTGCACTCTGTGAACTCGTGATTGAGGGGATCGACCACAACAGCGAGCTTCACATGGAAATCTTGAGTGATCCTGATTTCCAGGCAGGCAACTATTTTACCAACTTCATGCAATTACGTGAGAAAGCGGGGAAATAATCGATGGGTGTACTGCCAAAGAATCTTTTTAAAAAGCCAAACAACCCTTTGGAAAACTACGATAAAACAAAAACTTATTCCCCCGACATTCCCAGTGAGATGTGTATCCCCTGTCCTTCCTGCAAAGCCATCCTGCTCAACGGGGATCTCAACGAAAACGGACACGTTTGCCCCAAATGCGGGTTCCATTTCCGTATCAATCCACGTCAGCGCATCAATATTATTGCCGACGAAGGAAGCTTTCAGGAGTATGATGCTGCTTTGCGTTCCCGGAATGTCATCGATTTTCCGAATTATGACAAAAAGCTCAAACATGCCCTTCTCGAAAGCTCTGCAAAAGAAGCCGTTGTCTGCGGGCGCGCCAAAATTGGCGGATATGACTGCTGTATGTTCGTCATGGACCCGTATTTCATGATGGGGTCCATGGGTACCGTTGTCGGGGAAAAGATCACACGGCTGTTTGAATACGCCACAGAACAATCGCTTCCCGTCATTGGATTTACGGTTTCCGGCGGTGCACGGATGCAGGAAGGAATCCTGTCACTGATGCAGATGGCGAAAACCAGCGGTGCAGTCAAACGCCACAGCGATGCGGGGAATCTTTATGCCGTTGTTCTGACTGACCCGACGACCGGCGGGGTGACCGCCAGTTTTGCGATGGAAGCAGATGTGACCATTGCAGAACCAGGCGCGCTGATCGGTTTTGCCGGACCGCGCGTCATCGAACAGACGATCCGTCAAAAACTGCCGAATGGGTTCCAGCGGTCGGAATTCCTTTATGAAAAAGGATTTGTGGATGTGATCCTGAAACGTACAGAACAAAAGGGATATCTTACCACACTGCTCTCCCTGCACCAGAAGGAGGCGAATTGATTGGAAGCTTTTGATCGAGTAATGAAAGCACGTGCCAAAGGCCGTCCGACCGGGCTTTCGTTCATCAACCATATTTTTGACGATTTTCTTGAGATGCATGGCGACCGCCGGTTCGGCGACGACAGTGCTGTTGTAGCGGGGATCGCCCGCTTGAATGGGATGCCGGTCACCGTAATCGCGCTGGAACGCGGTACCGATACCAAAGATAAAATCATGCGGAATTTCGGTATGGCACATCCGGAAGGTTACCGGAAAGCGCTGCGCCAGATGAAGCTGGCGGAAAAATTCCATCGGCCTGTCATTTGTTTTGTCGATACTTCTGGCGCTTATTGCGGGATTGCCGCAGAAGAACGCGGGCAAGGTCTGGCCATCGCCGAAAACCTGATGGAAATGATGGCTTTAAAAACACCGGTACTTTCCATCCTTATCGGGGAAGGCGGCAGCGGCGGAGCTTTGGGGCTTGCCGTGGCAGATGAAGTATGGATGCTGGAAAATGCGGTTTACTCCGTAATTTCTCCGGAAGGCTGTGCGAGTATCCTCTGGAAGGACCCTGCCAAAGTCCGGGAAGCTGCGGCATGCCTGAAGCTGACTGCGCAGGATCTTCTTGAACTCGATGTGATCGAACGTATCATTGAAGAGCCTTCCGACGATTTTGAAGAAGTCTTTGCCACGCTGCGCCGTGATATCTTCACCACGGTTTCGCAGAATAAACAGCTTCCAGTGGAGGCGCTTTTGGAAAAACGCTATAACCGTTTCCGGAAGATCGGGGTGCCGAAATGATCGCGCTTGCGGTTGACAGTACCGCATATCTCACCAAAGCGGAAGCGATTGCCCTAGGGATTACGCTGGTGCCCATGAACTATACCATTGACGGGCAGACTTATCCGGAACAGTATTCTGATGCCAATGGGTCCTTTGAGGCACTGATTGCGCGGCATCCCAACTGCAAAACTTCGCAGCCGCCGGTTGCTTCCTATATATCTGTATTTCAAAACCTCACCAATCAGGGATACGATGTGCTCTGTATGGTGATATCCTCTCGCTTGAGCGGTACATACAGCAGTGCACAGCTTGCTGCTAATGCAGTGAATCCGGAAAAAGTCAAGGTATTTGACACGCTTTCTACCGCTGGAGGGATGAACCTTCTTGTCAAGCGCGCTGCGGAACTGATTCACAGTGGTCTTGACCTTGCAGAAGTCATGGAACGTTTGACAGCGATCCGCAATCTTGTTGGAATTACGTTTTCCGTCAGGAATATGGATGCCTTGCGCCGCAGCGGACGTATCGGGGTCATCCGGCAATCTGTGGGAACGATTCTCAATATCCGTCCCATTCTCCTTTGCGTGAACGGTGCCGTGGTTGCGGATGGGATTGCCCGCGGTCAGCACGAGCAGATCCGCGAACTGGTAGCCAGGGTTCCGGAAGACGCTGCCAAGGTATATATCCAACACATCAGCGATTCTTCCCAGATGGAGCCCTTGCAGTTGGCTTTGAAGGAAAAACTTCCGAGCGCCCGCATCCTATCGGGCAATGCAGGACCTGTTCTTGCCATCAATATTGGCCTGGGCGCTTTAGGAGTCTCCTGGCTGCGGCAAGAGCCAACGCAATCTCTTGCTTAACAAACAAAAACTGTACGTCATGTCTTGAAAAGACGCGGCGTACAGTCAGCTTGTAGAAAAATGTTTTTAAAAAGTCAAATTGTACAAATGGTAAAACTCCTTCGGGGAACCCCTCGCTAGGGTTCCCCGCGCAGAAACAGTCCCCCGGACTGTTTCTGCTCCCCTCCTGAGCTTTTTTCTCAGAAACAGAGATTCCGCCCGTTGCGACGGGCGGCCAAAAAGGGCGCTGCCCTTTTGGAATACCCGCCCCCTTTTGAAAAAGGGGGACGAAAACTTTAAGTTGCAAAAAGATTTTGTGCAATTTTTTCTTCTTGTGGACTTTATCGACAGCCTGACTGTACGTCATGTCTTGAAAAGACGCGGCGTACAGTTTTTTTCTTTTCTATGCTTTTTACGCTTAGATTTGTAGTATTTCTGTTAGTTTAACTTTGGAGATTTTCAAAAAGCGCTGTTAAGGCAGCTGCGAAAACACTTCGCCAATCTTCCCTGTAATCAAAAGATCTGCTTGCTCGTCCATCCCTGTTGGACTTTTATTCACAAGGACCAACTTATTCCCCCGGTAATATTGCAGCAGCCCTGCCGCCGGATACACCACCAGCGACGTTCCACCGACAATCAGTACATCCGCTTCTGCAATTTCCCGGACAGCTTTCTCGATTGCGTTCTGATCCAGCCCTTCTTCGTACAAAACAACGTCCGGCCGGATGATCCCCCCGCAGCTGCAACGCGGCACAACTTCCGGACTATTCTTGACTTCTTCAAGGGTATAAGTTTTTTTACAGTGCATACAGTAATTTCGGTGAATCGAGCCATGCAGTTCTACCACATCCCGGCTGCCTGCCATTTGGTGCAATCCGTCGATATTCTGGGTGATTACTGTCCTCAGCTTTCCCTGCTTCTCCCACTGCGCCAGCTTTTTGTGCGCTATATTCGGTTCTACTCCATCAAATAAGATCTTATCCCGGTAAAATCGATAAAACTCTTCCGGATGCGCTACAAAAAAACTATGACTCAGCATCACTTCAGGGGGATACCGGTATTTTTGCCGGTACAGGCCATCTTCGCTGCGAAAATCTGGAATCCCGCTCTCTGTGGATACTCCCGCCCCGCCGAAAAAAACGATACGATGGCTGCTGCTTACCATTTCCTTCAGCTGCATGATTTTTTCATCCATATTGTCCTCCAAAATGACCGCAAGGCTAAGCCGACATTACGTCCGGGCTTAGCCTTTTGCGGGAATCTTCTGACTGCAACTTTAGACCCGCTGCAAAAGATGCGCAGGACTGCCAGCATTTCAATCAGGGAATGGATCTTTCCTATCCGTATTCGGAATTCTCAGAGTTATTCCACCATCAGTTCACAAATCTGGTTTGAGAACGCTACCGGATCTTCTACCTGCAGCCCCTCCATCAACAACGCCTGGGAATACAACAGGTTTGCATAGGCTTTCAGTTTCTCATCATCCTTGCCGTGCAGTGCGGTGAGCGTCTGGAATACCGGATGGTTCGCATTAATTTCCAGCACGCGCTGTGCCTTCACTTTTTCTTCTGTCGGCATTGCGTTGAGTACCTTTTCCATTTCCAGAGAAATCCCTCCTTCTGTGGACAAACAGACCGGATGTGATTTCAACCTCTGCGAAAGGACGACTTCTTTTACTTTTCCATCCAAAGCATCTTTCAGGAAGCCTAACAACTCTTTGTTTTCTTCCACCTGTTTCTTTGCTGTTTCCTTTTCTTCCTCAGTTTCCAGCCCCAGATCGTCTGTCGAGATATTCTTGAACTCTTTTCCGTCATAGTTCATCAGCATCCGCAGGGCAAATTCATCCACATTGTCGGTCAGATAAAGCATCTCCAGGCCCTTATCTTTCAACAGCTCTGTCTGTGGGAGTTGTTCGATACGTTCTACGCTTTCCCCACAAGCATAATAGATCGCTTTTTGGTCCTCTTTCATCCGGCCTACATATTCCTTCAAAGTCACCAGTTTCTTTTCACTGGAAGAATAGAACAGCAGAAGGTCTTGCAGCACGTCACGATGCATCCCGTAATCCATGTAAACGCCGTATTTCAGCTGTAAGCCATAATTACGGAAGAATTTTTCATATTCTTCCCTCTCGTTCTGCAGCATGGATTCCAATTCCGATTTGATCTTTTTCTCCAGCCGTCCCGCAATAATTTTGAGCTGACGGTCATGTTGCAGCATTTCCCTCGAAATGTTCAGCGAAAGATCCTGAGAATCCACCAGGCCGCGCACAAAGCTAAAATAATCCGGCAGCAGATCCGGGCACTTTTCCATAATCATAACGCCATTGGAATAAAGCTGGAGTCCTTTTTCATAGTCACGGGTATAGAAGTCCATCGGAGCTTTCGACGGGATAAATAACAGCGCGTTATACGTTGCTGTACCCTCTGTGCTGCTGTGGATTACCTTTTGCGGTTTCTGATAATCATGGAATTTCTCCTGGTAGAACTGGTTATATTCCTCTTCGGTGATCTCGCTGCGGTTTTTGCGCCACAACGGCACCATGCTGTTAAGAACTTCTGTTTCCGTATAGGTTTCATATTCGTCTTTGGAGCCTTCCTTCAGGCGGCTCTTTTCCACATCCATCTTGATCGGATAACGGATATAGTCCGAATATTTCTTTACGATATTTTTCAGCCGGTAAGTTTCCAGGAATTCGCTGTAATGCTCTTCTTCGGTATCCGGCTTGATTTTCAGGATGACTTCTGTCCCGTGGTCCGCTTTCTCGCACGCAGCAATAGAATATCCTTCTGCTCCTTTGGATTTCCACTCATAGGCTTCTTCTGCCCCATACGCACGGCTGCGCACCGTTACACAGTCGCTGACCATAAACGCCGAATAGAACCCCACACCGAACTGGCCAATGATATCGATATCTTCTTTCTGTTCGTTCTCACTCTTAAAATTCAAAGAGCCGCTTTTCGCGATAACCCCCAGATTATTTTCCAATTCATCCTTTGTCATACCGCATCCATTATCGCGGATGATCAAAATTCGTTCCTTTTCGTCCCGGACGATTTCAATCGCAAAATCATCCCGGCTCAAACCGGTATCGCCGTCTTGCAGTGTACGGTAATACAGCTTGTCGATTGCGTCGCTTGCGTTGGAAATCAACTCGCGCAGGAAAATTTCGCGGTGGGTATAGATGGAATTAATCATAAGGTCCAGCAGCCGCTTAGATTCCGCCTTAAACTGTTTCAATGCCATAATTAATCAACCTCTTTATTTTTTACTTTCTGATCTTGACAAAAAATAGTTTTAGCACTCGTCACATGTAAGTGCTAAAACTATACTAATACATTCTCCGAAAAAAAACAAGTATAATTTGTAAACTTTTCTCCCTTTAATAGCCCTGATCCATCCCATCTTCTTTGGGAACATAGCTGTGGTCGATCGTCAGCACTGCATGATAGTTCGGGTCCAAGGAGGCAATCTTCTGCTCCACCAGCTCCATAAGCACTGCGTCGCTTAACCGAAATCCGAACGGTACCACAATATCAAAAATCAAATTGGAATGTGTCGTCCCAAATACTACCCGGAAATCATGGATACTCAGTTCCGGCGAGATATCCTTTACCAGACCCTTTACCTGATTCCTCAGCTCATTGGTGCGTTCATCATCCGTCACTACTGGGTCCAGATGGATAACCAGATGAATCTTCATTTCTTTTAAGAAATCTCGTTCAATATTATCAATGATATCATGGCTGATCATGATATCCTGCGATGCCGGTACCTCACAATGCACCGATGCAAAACACCTGGATGGTCCATAATTATGTACGGTAAGATCATGCAGTCCAATGATTCCCTCATAGCTCATGATCTTTTCATAGATTTGATCGACCAGTTCCTGCTTTGGAGCCATCCCCAACAACGGATTGGAAGTATCAATAATCAATTTGACCCCAGACACCATAATGAACAACGCTACACCCAAGCCAAGATAGCCGTCCAGATTGAACCCGCTGAAATAGGTCACGATCATTCCGAGCAAAATCACCGATGTAGAAATAACATCATTCAAACTATCGGAAGAAGCCGCTGTCAAGGTCATGGAATCGATGGCCCCACCCATTTTCCGATAAAAAGCACCTTGCCAGAGTTTGATTAAAATCGAGACCACCAATGCTACATAGGCTGCAATCCCTGTTTCTGGCTCAGAAGGATCCAAAATCTTGGCAAAAGAGCTTTGTGCAAGCTGGAATCCTAAAATCAGGATGATAAAGGAAATAATTAATCCGGAAATATACTCGATACGTTCATGCCCATAAGGATGTTTTTCATCGGCAGGTTTCCCCGACAGTTTGAATCCTACCAGAGTGACAACTGATGAAGCGGAGTCTGTCAAGTTATTCACCGCATCGGCAATTACTGCAATGGAGTTGAACAACAGGCCAACCGAAAATTTGATCAGTGATAGCAACAAGTTCGTAACGATCCCGACAACACCGGCAAGCTTGCCATAATCCTCGCGCACTTGGGCGTCCTGCGTATTTTCAAAATTCTTGATAAAGATCCTGCACAGCCATTTTGTCATACTATCCCTCCGAACCGGTACCGACATAACGGTTTCCGGGTTTACAAATTCACCTAATTATTTTGTTTATTGTTTGAAATTATTATATATACTCACGTTTTTTTCAAAAAGTACTGCCATTTTTTAGAAAACACTGTATAATAATACCATGTGTTTAGCACATCATCTAAAAATCCATAAAGGGAGCAGTGCAGATGGAACAAGGGACAAAACTCTTCATTTTTGACTTGGACGGGACTCTCAACCGCACCGAACTTTTCAGCGTAGACGCTCATCAAACCGTACAGGCCGAATTCGGATGGCCTGTACAAACCGCCGAAGAGATTATGTCTGTTTTTGGCGAGCCCGTTAACGAATATATGCCGAAAATTCTCCCGGGTGCCGATCCAGATACCATTTCTCGCTATGTCCGCCGGGTTTCGGAAGTAGAACATGATTTCATCGATCAGGCTGCTTCTTATTGCGGTTGCCCTCAACTCTTAGATATTCTCCATGAACGTGGCTTCCGCACAGCGGTATGTTCCAATTCGTCCTACCGGTATATTTCTATGGTACTGTCCGCAATCGACTTAATGGACCGCATCGATTTTATTCAGCCATTAGAAGACGGCATGACCACCAAGAGTCAAAGTTTGCAAAGTTTACTGAATAAAGTTAAGCCGGCATTTGCGGTCATGGTCGGGGATACCATGATGGATTATCAAGCTGCGGTGGACAACCAGATCCCCTTCATTGGTTGTGAGTATGGATTCCGTCCGCAGGAGATGCGCAACCTTCAATGCTTTGTGCATCAGCCTCTGGATATCCTTACGCTGACTGCCTCCCACTTATCCCACTGATTTCAAGAAAGAAATTGCATGCGCTCCCTGCCAAAACAGGGGGCGTTTTGTTTATCCAGAATATCCAGAACAGAAAACAGCAAGCCGTTCTTCGGCCTGCTGAATCCCATACAAAATTCTATTCTGTGCAAATTCCTTTGCCGGAAGTCCTTTCACACCATATCTTTCTTGCGCAGAATAATAAATACCACTGCCATGCAAAGTACCGCCAGCGTTACCGGGAACCAAAAACTGGCCATTGGCATTCCATCCACATTCATCCCGTAAATTCCGGAAATAACCGTCGGGATGGAAATCAACAGGGTAATCGAAGCTAAAATTTTCATCACAATATTCAAATTGTTGGAAATTACCGACGCAAAAGCATCCATCGTACCGGAAAGAATGTTTAAATAAATATTGGACATCTCAATAGCCTGTTTGACTTCAATCAACACATCTTCCAACAGATCTTGATCGTCCTCATACAGCTTAATGATACGGCCACGCATAATCTTTTCCATCGTAATCTCATTGGCTTTCAGGGAAGAGGAAAAGTATACCAAAGATTTCTGAATGTCCATCAATTGAATCAGTTCACGGTTTTTCATGGATTTTCGGAGTTCCCGTTCTACTGCATTCGTGATTTTATCGATCTGCTTGAGGTATTGCAGGAATCGGGACGCAATCCGCAGCATCATTTGCAGCACAAACCGCGTTTTCAGATTCGTTTGTACCCCTTTCACTACGCCTTCCGAAAATTCGTCCAAAATAGGATTCGGTTTCGTTGAGATCGTGATA
Organism: uncultured Clostridia bacterium; assembly: GCA_944381295.1. Taxonomy (GTDB): domain Bacteria; phylum Bacillota; class Clostridia; order Oscillospirales; family Acutalibacteraceae; genus CALWKP01. Next base: position 10,493 of record CALWKP010000178.1, read on the forward strand.
ACATTTTTCTCTGTCAGGATAATGCCAAGCGGCGTTGTGATATAGGTAATCGTTTCACCCTGTTTTTCCACCAGCGGCGTGTCCAAAATCACCAGCGTACAGCTGTCCTCGCTGTCAATATGAGAAGATTCCTCTTCGTCCATTGCTGAACGGATAAATTCTGGTTCTATTTCAAATTCTTGAATTAACCGGTTGATTTCTTCATCCTCCGGTTCCACACAGTTTACCCAACAACCTGGTTCACATTCCTTAATGGGTTCAATAACTCCATTTACCGTCTTGTAGTAAGATATCATCGTACATTATACCCCTTTCTGAGCATAACGCCGGATATCCCACTCATTCAGGCGCGGAAATCCCCACCATCCCAATCAGGAGTACTTACGGCGCTATACTGTTTTTTGTTCCAAATTCGACTGTCGCCTAACGGGTCCGGTTTCACAGTGGCGCCTCCTTCTGTTGGTGTTGTAATTGTTTTCCATTCTCTATGGACTATGAAATTATCCGTCGAACCTTATTATAACACAAAAACGGGAGATTGCAAGCGTGCGGGCTTAAATTTAAGCTATATTTTAAAAAAACAGCCTTACAACAACAAAACAGGCATTTTTTGCCCAAATTCAGGTTTTTTCTTTTAAATCAATCCCACACAAAAGCCCGGCACAACATTCCTGTACCGGGCTGATTTATGAATTCTTCCGCCAGAAACTTATCGGTTGAAAATCGACATGATATCTGTAAAATCAGTATCCTCATCAATTTTGTTTTCGAATTTGGGTTCTTCCTTTTTCTCCGGTAATGGACCTGGTGTCCCATCATGGGTCGCGAATCCTGTCGCAATTACCGTTACACTCATTTCATCATCCATCTGCTCGTCAAATGCAGCACCCCAGATAATATTCGCATCTGCGTGCGCCTGTTCTGCAATCATGGACGATGCTGTTTCGATCTCGTCGAGACCAATATCCGGTGAAGATGTAATATTGATAATAACGCCCTTTGCCCCGGAGATCGAAGTCTCCAACAGCGGGCTGGAAATCGCCATATTTGCCGCCTGTGTAGCCTTGTCCTTTCCGGACGCTCTGCCAACACCCATATGTGCATATCCAGCATCCTTCATGACGGCCGTCACGTCTGCAAAGTCAAGGTTGACCAGCCCTGGCAACTTAATCAGGTCTGAAATACTCTGTACACCCTGACGCAGCACATCATCCGCCACGCTGAATGCGTTGACCAAGGTGATCCTCTGTTCACTGACTAATTTCAGTCTTTCATTGGGGATTACCACTAAGGAATCCACATGCTCACGCAGAGCGGAAATTCCATTTTCCGCCTGTTCCATACGCCGCCGTCCTTCAAAAGCAAACGGCTTGGTTACAATTCCGATGGTCAGCACGCCCATATCGCGCGCAATTTCCGCAACGATCGGAGCCGCACCAGTACCGGTACCGCCGCCCATACCTGCGGTAATAAACACCATATCGCTTCCGCGGATTGCCGCCGAAATTGCCTCACGGCTTTCTTCCGCAGCTTTTTGACCCATTTCAGGCTTTGAACCTGCACCTTTACCGTGTGTAACCTTTTCCCCAATCTGTATCTTTTGCGTCGCCTTCGACCGATACAATGCCTGCTTGTCCGTATTGACCGAAATAAATTCAACGCCCTGTACGCCCATCGTCACCATGCGGTCAACAGCATTTCCACCGCCACCGCCTACACCGATCACCTTAATCTGTACAATATTATCAAAGTCGTTATCAATCTCAAACGGCATCACGAAAACGTCCTCCTTGCTTTTATGTTCCAATCCCTCTTCTGGAACCCTTAATTTATCACAGATTCATCACTTTTTTATCACTTAAAGTATCTTAGTATTAATTTATCACTTTTAGAGTAAAAATTCAATAAAATATTGTTGATTGAACCAAAATTATGAACTTTGGTCGTTTTCCTTTGGATGGACACAAAGTTTTTAACTAATCTGTCACCTCGCTTTTTACGATTTTGGGAAATTTTGCCGATTTTCCCCTCTTTTTCTGTTCATCCCTGGCTTTCTCCAGACGTTTCCGCTGCACTTGAAACTGTGGAGACCGCTCCTTCTGACGTCTCCGCTCCTGAAGAAGCTGCACTTCCATCCGTTCCCTCGGAAGAAACCTCTTCTGACGGAAGCGTTTCTGAAATAGTTTCTCCTTCTTCGAAATATGCCCGGTCATCCTCCATTGCATTCGACAAATTTAATACTCCCGCGGCATCTTTCATATCTTCTCTATTCAGGATCTCCTTTGCAAACCGAACCTTATAATCCATGTCTGCGGGAAGTCCCAAATTAATCGTAATCCTCCCCTCATATTCCACCAATATCTGAAATTGATCGGATAAATCAATCTTGGTAATCCCTGTGATCCCGTTGGTTTCCAAAACACCGGCTAGTTCACTGAAAATCTGATAGGCCCTCTCGTCTTCATAGACCACACTGTGACCTACATCTGCCGATTTCAGCGCTAACCCCAAAATAACAGTTTGCCCTTCCGGGGCTGCTGCCGCCTTCTCCAAAACCTTCCCTTCCGGTGACAGCAGCACATAGTTCTCTCCGTACTGAATCACTCCGGAAACCGGGGCTTCTTCTACCTCAATCAAAATCCGGGCTGGAAGCTGCCGTGATACTTTCGCTTTCCCTATATACGGAAGCTTTTCTTCCATTGCCGCTTCCGCTGCCCCGGTATCCGCCAAAAACAGGTTTTCTCCTGTCTTGATTGTACATGTCTGAATGATTTCCTGTTCCGAATAGCGCGAAGTCCCTGTTACGCGAATCTCACTGATCTGAAACAGTACTGTCAGGCTTAGCGCAACTGCCGCGACTAGTACCGTTAATATCGTCATCAGATAAAACACCAGCAGCGCCCGGCGGCGTTTTCTCGCTTTGTCGCGTGCTGCTCTTTTCCTGCGCTGTCCCGGCGTCAGACGCGGTTGCGGACGCCTCTCGCCGTTATCATGATATGGTTTCTCCACGCCTTGAACCTCCCTGCGGAAAATGCCCTTCCTATACCCTTTGTATAGAAGCTCCCGCAGAAGCCAGCATTCCCTCTATATTTTCATAGCCCCGGTCAATATGCTCCAACCCCCGGACATGTGTCGTTCCCTCTGCAGCCAGGCCTGCAATGACTAATGCAGCTCCTCCCCGCAAATCTGGCGCTGTCACAAAGTCCCCTTTCAGTCGGTCCGTCCCATATACCGTTGCAACACGTCCTTCTATTTTTATCTCTGCTCCCATCCGGCATAGTTCTGCCGCATGTTTATATCGGTTTTCAAAAATATTTTCTACAAATACGCTTACTCCATCCG
>CALWKP010000179.1 GCA_944381295.1 uncultured Clostridia bacterium
AACCAAGAGAGACGATTAGCTGTTTTCTAAAAATTAAGAGATAATTATGAAAGAAAAAAAGAAAATAAAAGCAAAAAAATGTCAATAAAGCCTTGCATTTTTGTTTGATATAAGGTAAAGTAGACATAAAGATAATTTGTAAAATGAAGTTACAAATTAGAGAGGATGAGATTATTGTGGATAGAAGGAAAAATTTTTCAGACACCTTGGCCCACCGGCAACCGGAACAATTGATTCTGGATTTTGGTGGCAATCCGCTTTCTACGATGGAAGGAGAAAGCGAAAATAAACTATTGGATTTTTTGGGATTTGAAAAAAAACCGGAGCAGGTTTTGCTTTTTGGAAAGACCAGAAGGCTGGATAAAAAATTGCTGGAATACTTTGACATCGACACCCGCTCAGTAGGAGAGATTTTAACTCCGCAGGAGTCCCAATTCCAGAAAATTTCGGATACAGAGTACATTGATGAATGGGGAATCCGGAGAAAGTATACCGGCATGTACTGGGAAGCGGTAGACGCTCCATTAAAAGATGCAACGCTGGAAGATCTGGAAAAATATCCGTTTCCGAATCCGGAATCGATTGACAGAAAAGTAGTCCAGGCTCATGCAGAACAGGCCAAGTGGCTGTATGAAAATACGGATTATGTTATCTGTGCAGAGCATCCTGTCTACGGGATTTTTGAATTGGGTTGTTGGATGTGTGGGTTCGAAGATTTCCTGTACAGGATGGCGATGGATGAAGAATGGGTGCATGCCTTTTTTGCAAAGGTGTTAGCTTACCAGAAAAAAGTGATTGAGATTTATTATGGAGCGTTAGGAAATTATATTCATTATACTTCCAGTGGAGATGACTTTGCAACACAGAATGCACCTTTTATTTCACCGGATATGTTCCGTGAAATGGTTAAACCGTATTTTAAAGAGAGAATTGCCTATACCAAACAATACACAAAAGCAGCCTATTTACATCATTCCTGTGGAAGTGTTTATCGTTTGATCGATGACCTCTGCGATAGTGGCGTGGAAATTTTGAATCCGATTCAGCCAAAGGCGACAGACATGCAGCCAGAGAAGTTGAAAAAGGATTTTGGAGACAAGATTGTATTTCACGGTGGAATCGATACCCAAGAACTGCTTCCGTTTGCCTCGGAATCAGAGATTGAAGAAACGGTTCATCGCACCATAGAGATCATGGGTAAAAATGGAGGATACATTTTTGCTGCAGCGCATAACATCCAGCCAGATGTAAATCCCAAAAGCCTGACTGTGATGTTAGAGGCAGCAAAAAAGTACCGCAGCATAGGGTAAAGAAGTATCGAAGTGTAAGCAGATTATGGATAAAAAAGGGTGTTGCAGACATTTCTGCAACACCCTTTTTGTTAATCAGTTAATATTTATCGCTTTCAAAATTAGAACCCTGCTGATAATTATTCTCATAAGAGTTGGAATAATCATAGTAAGAAGTCGATTCGGAAGGTTCTGTATCCCGAAGCTTAAAGCTGCCAACAAGATTTTTCAGCATTTGGGCCTGTCCGGACAATTGCTGGATTTCTGCTACACTTTGTTGAGCGGTAGCGGAATTTGTTTGGATTACACTGGAAATCTTGTCGATCCCCACGCTGACCTGCTGAATAGCATCTGCTTGATATTTGGAACTTTCTGTAATAGAACCTATCGAGGAAACAGCCGCTTTAGCACTTTCTGCCGTTTTCTTAATGGACTCCGAAGTTTCATTTACGATACGGGTACCATTTTCAACAGCTCTCAAACTGCGTTCAATCAGAGAAGAAGTATTCTTTGCAGCCTCACCGCTCTTAGAAGCCAAATTGCGCACCTCATTAGCAACAATTGTAAAGCCTTTTCCAGCGGCGCCAGCACGGGCAGCTTCAACAGCTGCATTCAAGGCAAGAATATTGGTCTGGAAAGCGATATCTTCAATTGTTTTAATAAAACGGCTAATTTCATCGGAACTCTTGTTGATATCCTGCATAGCAGAAACCAATTCATCCATCATATTCATCGTGGAAAGTAGCATTTCACCTGCGCCAACCGCAGTTGCATTCGCGTTTGAGGCAAATTCAGCATTTTTCTGAATTTCAGAAGTGATTTCGTTAATGGTAGCAGCAAGTTCTTCAACGCTGGATGCTTGTTCCGTAGCGCCTTGACTAAGAGCCTGTGTGCCGGAAGATACCTGATCAGACCCAGAAGACACCTGATCCGCAGCAACATTGATTTCTTTTAAAGTACGGCTGAGTTTATTATTAATGTCATGGATGCTTACACAGAGCTGGTGGAAATCTCCAGGATACAAAGCGTCTTGTGTATGGACGTCAAAATTACCATCGGCCATGGATTCTAGAGCTTCCGTTTCATCATCGATGATAGCGCGCATAGATTCGACGATTTTTTTCGTAGAATTCGACAGGATAGCTGTTTCATCTTTTGAATTAATGACCGGCACAGCTGCTTTCAGATCGCCTTCTGATAAAAGAACGAGCCTATCTGCACAAGCTTTGATCGGACGGACGATGCGACCGGAAATGACAGTAGAAACAATAATCAGGAGAAGAATAGAAACGATTACCAAGATTACATCTATGACAATGGCGGTATATGTACCCGACATAAAATCGTTGATCGGAGCAGTAATACTTAAGGATCATCCATCAGTATTGGCAACTGGAGCATATGCCACAATTTTTTGAGTGCCATTCATGGTATAATCTGTAACGCCGCTTTCACCGGCTCTCATTTTTACGTGTGCAGAAGCCAACGCTTGAAGGCTGGAATCCGTTTGAGCTTCCTGCTCAATATTTTCTACAGTAACGGTATCCAAAGTGACATCGGCAATGGTAAAACCATCTTTATCAATGATATAAGCGCCACCGTTTTGGCTGACGTGGATTTCGTTCATAATGTCGTTTAAAAATGTCTCATGAGGAACAAAATAGATAACGCCTACCGGAGTACTGTCAGCAACCCCATCTTTCCATAAAGGCGCCGCTACGATGATTGTAAGTTCTCCAGTTACTTTACTCTTAACAGGAGTAGATACGTAAGATTCGCCGTTCATACAACGCTGGTAGTATTCTCGGTCAGAATAGTTGTTTCCGTCAAAAATACTGTTTCCATTTTCATCTAGTATATTGCCGCGAACCATTCCATATTTTTGTGCCCATTCATTCAAAAAATCCTCTTTTTGCTGTGCAGGGACTTCCGGATCGGATAAATCGCTGCGTGCGCCAAATGCGTTAGCGACATTGATATAAGACAAGACCTCTTCTTCCACACGTTCGGATGCAATTGCTGCCGTAGTTTGCATCGATTGTTTCAGTTGGTTGATAGAGCTGTTATAATTCATAAGAATACCCGTGATGCCTAAAACAAGAACAATAGCAATAACAACACTTCCAATACCAAGAATAATTTTTGTACGAATGCTTTTCACGGTGAAACACTCTCTTCCTTATTTGTTTTCGTTAGATGCAAGTGATAAAACTTCTTATTATTGTTATCGTCAAATAAAAATAAAATGTAAACGATTTGTCACAGAATTTTCTCAAAAAAATTTGAAAAAACTGGTAAACAAAAAATTTTTTATAAAATTAATCATTTTTTGTAAAGTTGTATTGCTCTTTTCTGGTGAAAAATGATATAATTAACAAAATATTGAAAAGTTTTTTTATATCAACCGTTATATTTTTGAAAGGATTACGAAATGGAATACCCAAATTTGAAGGTTGCTGTCACGTTAAGACTGTCTACGGAGGGCAGGAAAGCATTCGGTCCAGGAGTTGCCCAGTTGATGCAGGGGATTCGACAAACTGGTTCTATCCGGAAAACAGCCGTCCAGATGGCGATGAGCTATAATAAGGCATGGAATATCTTGAAAAGCTGTGAAAAAGTATTAGGATTCCCGCTGTTGGAACGTCAAATAGGAGGGATCCATGGAGGGGGAGCGAAACTAACAGAAGATGGGGAAGCGTTTTTAGAGCAATATTTGCGGTTTTCGGAAAAAGCAGAGGAAATGTTGGAGATTCTTTGTGAGGAATATTTTCCTCAAAAGACAGGGAAGGAAGAATAGAGGGATGACAGTTTGATTTATTTAGATTCTGCGGCCACAAGTATGTTAAAGCCAGAATGTGTTCCTGCTGCTGTTGCAGAGGCCATACGGACAATGGGGTCTGATGGAAGAGGTTCCCACGGAGCTGCCATTTCTGCATCGCGTACAGTGTATCATTGCAGGGAGCAAGTGGCAGAATTGTTTGGTCAAGAGGATGCGGAAAAAGTAGCTTTTCAGGCGAACGCAACGGAAGGGCTCAATGCAGTGATTTCCTCGTTATTTGGAAAAGAGGATCATGTGATTACAACTGCTATGGAGCATAATTCCGTATTGCGGCCCTTATACCGAACAGGAGCAGAACTTACAGTCTTGCCGCTGGATCAGGCGGGACGTGTGGATTATTCCGAACTGAGGAAATCTCTGCGAAAGAATACAAAAGGTGTCGTTTGTACACATGTTTCCAATGTAACAGGGAACCGGATAGAG
>CALWKP010000180.1 GCA_944381295.1 uncultured Clostridia bacterium
CCAGCTTATCGATAAGCTGATTGCAAACCTGGAAGCGGAAATCCCGGAGGCTATGTACCGCAACCGGATTGACGTCAGCATCCAGGATTTTGCCTATCGCCTTCAGGCGCAGGGCCTGAACATTGAAAGCTACATAAAGTATACCGGCATGGATCCCGAATCCTTCCGGGAATCGTTCCGTCCCCAGGCGGAGCGCGCGGTAAAGGTACGCCTGGCTTTGGAAAAGGTCGCCGAGTTGGAAAATATTGTTCCTACACAGGAAGAATTGGACGCGGAATACGAAAAGATGGCCAAGGCCTATAACCTGACGGCCGACCAGGTAAAGCCCATGGTGCCGGAAAAGGATTTGGCCAAGGATGTTGCGGTGGAAAAGGCGGTTGACCTTATCCGTAAGGAAGCAAAAATTGTAGAGAAAGCGCCGGAAAAGAAAGAAGACGGCGAAGAAAAATAACAGATGTATAAACCACTGCAAACTTGTTCATAGTAAAGCGATTGATTTTGGAATGGAGGTTTATGCGATGAGCTTGGTCCCAACCGTAATCGAGCAGACAAACCGGGGCGAACGTGCATACGACATTTTTTCCCGCTTGCTCAACGACCGGATTGTTATGCTTTCTGAAGAAGTAAACGATACCACGGCCAGCCTGGTGGTGGCACAGCTGCTGTTTTTGGAAGGCCAGGATCCTACCAAGGATATTAGCCTGTACATTAACAGCCCGGGCGGTTCTGTTTCCGCCGGCATGGCGATTTACGACACCATGCAGTATATCAAATGCGATGTTTCCACTATTTGCATTGGTATGGCTGCCAGTATGGGGGCGTTTTTGCTTGCAGCAGGCGCAAAAGGAAAACGGTTTGCGCTGCCGAACAGCGAAATCATGATCCATCAGCCGTTGGGCGGGACCCAGGGGCAGGCGACCGATATTAAAATTCATACCGACCATATTTTGCGCATCCGCAGCAATCTGAATAAAATTTTAGCGGAACGGACCGGCAAGCCGCTTGAGGTGATTGAACGGGATACCGAACGCGATAATTTTATGACAGCGGAAGAAGCAGCAGCCTATGGCCTTGTTGATAAAGTAATTGTAACGCGATAGGATAGGTGATGGAATGTCTCGTAATGACGAGATAAAGGATCGTACGCTTTGCTGCTCTTTCTGCGGCAAGCCGCAGGATCAGGTGCGAAAGATCATTACCAGCCGCGGTGTTTGCATTTGCGACGAATGCGTGGCGCTGTGCCAGTCTATTCTGGACGATGAGTATGATTTGCAGCAGCGCAAGCCCAGCCAGCCGGAACAGAATATGGTTCTTCCCAAGCCGGAAGAAATCAAGCATATGCTTGATGATTATGTAATTGGGCAGGATGCTGCAAAAGTTACATTGTCGGTAGCGGTATATAACCACTATAAACGCATCTTCTGCGCCGGAAACGGCGTAGAACTCCAAAAAAGCAATGTTTTGCTGCTGGGGCCTACCGGCGTGGGAAAGACGCTGCTGGCACAGACGCTTGCGAAAATTTTGGATGTCCCCTTCGCCGTTGCAGACGCCACGACGTTGACAGAGGCCGGCTATGTGGGCGAAGATGTGGAAAATATCCTGCTTCGTCTGATTCAGGCGGCGGTTTATGATATTGAGCGGGCGGAACGTGGCATTATTTATGTGGATGAAATCGATAAAATTGCGCGGAAGTCGGAGAACCCTTCCATTACCCGCGATGTCAGCGGGGAAGGCGTGCAGCAGGCTTTGTTGAAAATTTTGGAAGGGACTGTTTCCAATGTGCCGCCCCAGGGAGGACGGAAGCATCCGCAGCAGGAATTTATTCAGATCGATACCTCCAATATCCTGTTTATTTGCGGCGGCGCGTTTGACGTTTTGTAAAAAATCGTGGAAAAACGTTCTGGGAACTCTTCCATCGGCTTTGGCGCCGATGTGAAGAGCCGGCAGGAACTGGATGAATCGAACTGGATGAAAGATGTAATTCCCCATGATTTGGTGAAGTTCGGTTTGATTCCGGAATTGGTAGGGCGCCTTCCTGTGATCACATCATTGGAAGGGCTTGATAAGGCTGCCCTGATCCGCATTTTGCAGGAACCCAAAAATGCGCTTCTACGCCAGTACCAACGGTTGTTTGAAATGGATCGGGTAGAGCTTTCCTTTGAGCCGGACGCATTGGAAGCAGTTGCGGAAAAAACGCTGGAACGGAAAACCGGCGCGCGCGGCCTTCGCTCCGTTATGGAAGAAGTGCTGGGCGGTTTAATGTACCGCGTGCCTTCTGATTCCACCATTGAGCGCGTTATGGTAACACGCGGCTGTGTGGAGGGGAAGGAACCTCCTGTTATTGAACGCGACCCCGACAGGAAACCGGTAAGCATCCGGATTAATGGAAACAAAAGAAGATCCAGAAAAGATTCGGCATCGTAACAAGCTTCGCGGGCAATCCCTACCAGCCGACAATTTGGTTGGCAGCGGATTGCTCGCCTTGTTGTATTCATAGATTTGTCAAACGGCGGAAAAGCCTTTGGGCTACGCCGGGAAACGGAGTCCCCATGGAAAACAAAAAAGAACAAACAAATTCAATTATTCTGCCAGTGATTCCGCTGCGGGGAGCAGTATCTTTCCCACGGAC
>CALWKP010000181.1 GCA_944381295.1 uncultured Clostridia bacterium
GGGACGCAGTGAAAACAGCCGGAACCGCGTATTTGTAACAGAAGGGGAAGGCATCCGGACAGAGGCATATGACCCGGCAAAACTGAGTGACCCTTCGTTGATTATTTATTCGCCGGTACGGGTGTTAGAGGATACAACCATTGTCACCAATGGCGATCAGACGGATACAGTTTATGATTTCCTGAAAGATGGAAAGAGCTTTGCCGACGCTTTACGGACCCGTACTTTTGAGCCGGATGCTCCTAACTATACGCCAAGAATTTCTGGAATCATGCATGTGGGAAAGGAATTGACCTATCGTTTATCTATTCTCAAAAGTGCAGAAGGAAATCCGGATTCGGTGCAGCGGTATTTCTTCCAATATAATTCTCCGATAAATGGACATGGACATTTGATCCATACCTATCTCTGTGACGGTTCTCCAATTCCATCCTTTGAAGGGGAACCTGTCCTGGTGGAACTTGGAAATGATCTGGACAGCTTTACAAAGACGGTTTGGGAGAGCCTGGACGCGGATAATAAAGTGTCGTTATTCACTCGGTTTATCGATCTGGAAACCGGGAAGGCAGAAACCAGAATTGTGAATAAGAATCAATAAGCGGGGGAATAGAGATGGCAAACGAATTGATGTTGAAATACGGGTGTAACCCGAATCAGAAACCATCGCGGATTTTCATGAAAGACGGCAGTGACTTGCCGATTGAAGTATTGAATGGAAAACCAGGATATATCAATTTTCTGGATGCGTTCAATAGCTGGTAGCTGGTAAAAGAATTAAAGGCTGCAACGGGTCTGCCAAGCGCAGCATCGTTTAAGCATGTAAGTCCGGCGGGGGCGGCAGTTGGACTGCCAATGTCAGAGACATTAAAGAGGATCTGCTTTGTGGATGATCTGGAACTTTCACCTTTGGCATGTGCCTATGCGCGTGCACGCGGCGCTGATAGAATGTCTTCCTACGGCGATTGGATCGCATTATCTGACCCGTGTGATGTGCAGACAGCCCGTGTGATTGCGCGTGAGGTTTCGGACGGAATTATTGCCCCGGGATACTCGGATGAAGCATTGGAAGTATTGAAGGGGAAACGTAAAGGGACATACAATATCGTCAAGATCGATGAGAATTATCGTCCTGCGCCGATTGAAAGGAAAGATGTTTTTGGGGTCACATTTGAGCAGGGGCGCAATGAATTTGAAATCAATGAGAAGCTTTTGGAGAATATTGTAACCGACCATAAGCAGTTGACGGAAGACGCGAAACGCGATCTGATCATCTCACTGATTACGTTAAAGTATACTCAGTCCAATTCTGTGTGCTATGCAAAGGGCGGCCAGGTGATTGGAGTAGGGGCTGGCCAGCAGTCGAGAATCCATTGCACGCGCCTGGCGGGGAATAAGGCCGATGTTTGGTTCCTGCGTCAGCATCCGAAGGTGTTGGGCTTGCCGTTTAAACAAGATATCCGGCGTCCGGATCGTGATAACACGATCGACGTGTATATTTCGGAAGACTATATGGATGTCCTTGCAGATGGCGCATGGGAAAATTTCTTTACAGAAAAACCGGAACCGCTGACAAGGGAAGAAAAAGCAGAATGGCTGTCGAAACAGGACGGTGTATCGCTTGGGTCTGATGCGTTTTTCCCGTTTGGAGACAATATTGAGCGGGCAAAACGCAGCGGCGTACAGTATATTGCGCAGCCGGGCGGATCAATTCGGGACGATAATGTCATTGATACTTGCAACAAGTATGGGATGGTCATGGCATTCACAGGAATGCGCCTGTTCCACCATTGATGGAGGGGACTATGAAGATATTAGTAGTAGGCGGCGGCGGTCGTGAGCATGCGATTATCCGCAAGCTGCTGGAGAGCCCAAAAGCAGAAAAAGTCTATTGTGCTCCGGGAAATGGAGGAATTTCTTGTGACGCGGAATGTGTAGATATCAAGGTAATGGATATCGATGGCATGGTCGCGTTTGCAAAGGAAAATGACATCGGATTAGCGTTTGTGGCGCCGGATGGTCCGTTGGCGGCAGGAATGGTAGATGCGATGGAAGCAGCAGGAATTCCCGCATTTGGCCCCCGTGCAAATGCAGCGGTGATCGAAAGCAGTAAAGTGTTTTCGAAAAACCTGATGAAAAAATATGGAATCCCAACAGCAGGTTATGAAGTTTTCTCGTCACCAGAAGCAGCATTGACATTTATTCGGGAACAGGGGAAATATCCGGCTGTTGTGAAGGCGGATGGTCTGGCGCTCGGGAAAGGTGTCATCATTGCTCAGGATTACGCAGAAGCGGAACACGCGGTCCGGTCAATTATGGAAGACAAGATTTTCGGGGATTCCGGGAACCAGGTTGTGGTGGAAGAATTCCTGACTGGTCCGGAAGTGTCTGTGCTGGCATTTACAGATGGTAAGTGCATTAAGCCGATGGTATCGTCGAAAGATCACAAGCGGGCTCTGGATGGTGACCAAGGATTAAATACCGGAGGAATGGGGACGATCAGCCCGAATCCTTATTATGACGACGCAATGGCGGCGGAATGTATGGAAAAGATTTTCCTGCCGACAGTGGAAGCTATGAACCGGGAAGGACGTCCGTTCCAGGGATGCCTTTATTTTGGTTTGATGCTGACTCCGGACGGTCCAAAAGTAATTGAATACAATTCACGATTTGGTGATCCGGAAACCCAGGTGGTACTGCCGCGGTTAAAGACAGATTTTGTTGATGTGTTGATGGCAGTGGTAGAAGGACGTCTGGCAGATCAGCCGGTAGAATGGAGCGAAGAAGCAGCTGCTTGTGTGGTGATGGCATCCGGTGGATATCCAGGATCCTATCCTAAAGGGATCGAGATCACGGGGCTGGATGATGGAGGCCAGGTTCCTGGGGTTACTGTCTATCATGCAGGTACTGTGAAAAAAGATGGAAAATTTTATACCGCAGGCGGCCGAGTGTTAGGTGTTACCGCATTAGGAAACACTTTGGATGAAGCACTAAAGAAAGCTTATAGTGGGGTAGAAAAAATCCATTTTGACGGTGCACATTGGCGCCGTGATATCGGAAAATAAGAGCTTACTGTTTGGCGGCAGTCGGAAAATTCGGCCTAGCCAGTACAAATATTGCCGGGTTCCCCGGAAAAAGCAAAACAGAAAGATACAAGGGCTTCCCTGGATGATGCGCAGGGAGGCCCTTTGTATTGGGGAAAATTATGGAGAAAAATTTTTGGACAGGAATGGGAGGAAACTTGTGAAGCATTTAGCCGCTGTGGTAGAATATAAAAAAGGCCATAAGCGTTTTAGGGATCATAGGATCCTGAAGACGCTTATGACAAGATCGGCTTATCAGTGACGATACAGTAAAGGAGCGGTGAATATGAGGATAACGCTAAAAAGTGAGACGGCATCAGTTCAATTGGATACACATGGAGGAGAACTGGTTTCGTTCCAGGCGGTTGATGGGACAGAATATTTGTGGCAAGGAGACCCTACTTATTGGAAAGGACAATCGCCGGTATTATTCCCGATGGTGGGAAGGTTGAGAAATGACAAAGCGTTGATTGAGGGAAAAGAGTACTCGATGAAACGTCATGGCATTGCAAGAAATCGGGAATTTACGCTTGTTTCTCAAACGGAAGATACAGCAGTATTCCGGTTGGAATCTGACCCGGAGACATTGAAAGAATATCCCTATCATTTTGTCCTGCAAACGGAATACCGGCTGGAAGGAAATTCTCTGATAGTAGGGCTGCGGGTGAAAAATGCAGGGGGAATCCCCATGCCGTTTGCAGTGGGAGGACATCCGGCATTCCGATGCCCTTTGGAAGAAGGGGAGTCCTTTGAAGATTATCGGATTTCCTTTGAAATGCAGGAAACAGTAAGTTGCCCGGCTATGGACCTGGAAACTGGCTTGATTGACCCATCTGAGAGAAGGTCAATACTTCAAGAGGAAAATGTGCTGCGTTTGTCGCATGATCTGTTCCAACAGGATGCTTTAGTGTTGGAGGGACTCCGTTCGGGAAAGGTATGGTTGTCTGGAGGAAAGGCAGGCCGCGGAATGGAGCTGGAATTTAGTCAGTTCCCGTATCTGGGCGTCTGGTCAGCATTGGGAGATGCACCTTTTGTCGCATTGGAACCATGGACTGGAACTGCGACATTGACAACAGAAGGCGATGAATTTGAGAAAAAACAGGGAACGACTATCTTAGGACCTGGAGGGGAAAAGCTTTATACGTATTGTATGACAGCTTTGTAAGGAATCGTTTTCAATTTATTCAAAAAAACAACAAATGCTACTCATAATTCACCGGTATACTAATACCATACTAAAGAGAAAGGATGGATGCGATGAAAAATGCTTTAACAAGAGAAGAATGATTTTAGAATAGAAAAAGATTTCTAAAAAAAGGGGGCCAATAGGCCGACATCATATATTACTGTTAGTCTGCCGGAGAAAGACGTTTCCCGGCAGACGTGACAGACAAAACCACGCAAAAGGCGTGGGCTTTTTTATTTTGTGCGGATATAGAAAATTTAAGAAAAGGAAAAAGTCAAGGCCACGCCCAAAGGACGTGGCATGAAGAACAGGCCCTGTAAGGGCCAAAATACCAGCAGCGCCTAAAGGCGCCAAATGAGCAACGCCAACCGTACTTGGCGTTGCTTTTACTTTTGCTCTAAATCTTCATTCGGTATATCCGGCGAGTCATCATCAAACTCTTTTGCATCTTTGAACGGATCTTCATATTCCTTGAAACTTAGTTGATCACAGATTTGGTCTGCTGTTTCCTGCTCCCGAATATATTTCTCTATCGCTTTCTTGTTTCCGCCCACGGTGCTTACATAATATCCTTTTGTCCAAAACACTCTCCGTCCATATTTGTATCTCAGGTTCGCATGCCTCTCAAGTATCATCAGCGTGCTTTTCCCTTTTAGATACCCCATGAATTCCGAAACTGACAGTTTGGGAGGTATCGATACCAGCATATGGATATGGTCCGGCATCGCATGTGCTTCTATGATCTCCTCTTTCTTATATTCACACAGCATCCTCAATATTTTTCCTATGTCTTTTCGCAATTTCCCATATATCGCTTTTCTCCTATACTTTGGACAGATTACTATGTGATATTGACATACCCATTTTGTGTGTGATAAGCTTTTTTCGTCCATTTCGGACTGACCTCCTTTTGCTTCTTTCTGCCGTTGACGTTACCCGTACTTATTTTAGCAAAAGGAGGTCTTTATTTTTCACCTCATCGCTTCCGCTCTTCCTCTTCCCCACAGGCTTAGCCTGTGGTTCCTTTCTGTAAACGGTGCGGCGCTATACCGACGCCACTACCATCACCAAGCGCATGGTTGCAGAGCTCATTCAGTACATCGAGGTTTATTCTGCGGTCAAGGAGGAGAGCGTTGCCAATCAGCAGGCGACGATCCCCTATAACTGCATTGGTGCGTTTAAGGTACTGGATCGCCGGAAGATCCCCGAGCGGGACATTCTGATGGAAACGAGGAAAGGCGTAGCATTAAGCTACGCCCCCACACAGATTACTATATAAACTTGGAAATAAAAAATGCGGAGTATCATCAGCAGACCTTTTCAGATCCTTTAATGATACTCCGCATGGTCCGAGTGACAGGAGTCGAACCTGCGGCCTCTTGAACCCCATTCAAGCGCGCTACCAATCTGCGCTACACCCGGAAATCAGAACGAAAATTATTATATCACAATAGAAATCGAAAAGCAAGTATTTTCTGGAAAACTCTCTGAACAAGTAATGTAGGAGTACAATACATGTTGGACAAATGAATAAAAAAGGATGAAGGATAAGGCCTCATCGGTTATAGTTGAGTTACCACACAACAACTGACTGTATGAGAGGAGAGCAGATCCTTCATGAGTAAAAGTATAACACAAGACATGGCGTATC
>CALWKP010000182.1 GCA_944381295.1 uncultured Clostridia bacterium
GATCTCTGTCCGCAGGAAGCACTGTGCGCGCAATTTTTCGCAGCCTTTTTCCGGCGTTTTCCAGTAGTACGGCGTCATCTGGAACAATGCCCAGATCATTTCCGGGTCGTCCAGCTCTGCAATTCCCCGCACGGGGACGCGCTCGATAAACGAAAAACCCGGATAGTCAATTTCCTGCTCTTCATTTTCATACGGCTCGTCATACAGGATTTCTTTCAAACCGTACAAATGCCGTTTGGACGGTGTTGCCAAAATCATGGTGCCGCCAGGCCGCACGACCCGCGCAAATTCTTCCGGCACGATCGGCGCAAACACATCAGTCAGACAATCTACCGACGCGTCTGCAACCGGTACACCAAACGTGCTTGCTACGGCAAAACTGACGTCCCGGCAGCGCTTGGCTGCGGCTCGCACCGCCGCTTTGGAAATATCAAACCCGCCCGCGTCGCATGTAATCCCGGCTTCGCGCAGCGACTCTGCGGTGTGCGCCGTGTAATAGCCTTCCCCGCATCCGGCGTCCAGCAGGCGGATTTGTTCCCGCCCCCGGGCAGAAGAAACGGCCAGCTCCGCCAGCTTTTCCGCAAACAGTCCGTAAATGCCGGAATCTAACAGCTTCCGCCGCGCCGCCACCATCTGCCGGTCGTCACCCGGCATCCGCGAGTGCTTTTTATTTGGCTGGAGCAGATAGGCGTATCCCTCCGCCGCAAGGTCAAACGAGTGCCCCTTTTTGCAGAAACAGCGTTTCCCGTCGGTTTCGAGGCTGTTCCTGCAAACCGGGCAGCAAAAATAATAGGTCATGGTCATCCCTTCGCGTCATACCAGGTTTTCCCAATGTTCGCTTCCGCCGGCATCGGTACCGCCAGAGTGACCGCGTGTTCCATTTCCTCCGCGAGCAGCATGGCGGCGGCGTTGGCTTCGTCCTCGGGCGCCTCGACGATCAGTTCGTCGTGTACCTGCAAAATCAGGCGCGCGCGCATCCCCTCCTGACGCAGCCGTTCTTCCACCCGGATCATGGCCAGTTTGATGATGTCCGCCGCGGTCCCCTGAATCGGCATGTTCCGCGCGACACGTTCCCCGAAAGCTCGCAGGTTATGGTTGCTCGATGAGAGTTCCGGCAGATACCGGCGGCGGCCGAACAGCGTTTCTACATAGCCGCGGTCCTTAGCCTCTTCCACGACCTTCTGCATATAGGTCCGCACTCCGGAATAATGTTCCAGATAGGCCTTGATATACGCATCCGCTTCCTTGCGGGATACGCCGATATCCTGCGCAAGTGAGAACGCGCCGATCCCGTACACGATTCCGAAATTAACCGCCTTCGCACGGCTCCGCATGAGCGGTGTGACCATTTCCTCCGGCATGTGGAATACCTGTGCGGCGGTACTGCGGTGAATATCGTCGTTGTTGCGGAACGCTTCAATCATGTTTGCGTCATTTGCCATGTGAGCCAAAACTCTCAGTTCGATCTGGGAGTAATCTGCATCTACCAGAAGCCAGCCGTCCCGTGCCAGGAAAAACCGGCGCAGTTCGCGGCCGAGTTCCGTGCGTACCGGGATATTCTGTAAATTTGGTTCTGTGGAACTGATGCGTCCGGTACGGGTTTCTGTCTGGTTAAAGCTGGAATGGATCCGGCCATCCGGGCCGACGACTTTCAACAGGCCGTCGCAATAAGTGGATTTCAGCTTGGATAAGGTGCGGTAATTCAGCACCATTTCCACCGCGGGATGTTCTTCCCGCAGGCGTTCCAGCACATCCGCGCTGGTCGAATATCCGCTTTTTGTCTTTTTCCCGGAGGGCAGTCCCAACCGTTCAAACAACGCTTCCCCAAGCTGTTTGGGCGAATTGATGTTAAATTCCCATCCGACGGAATCGTAGATGCCCGCCTGCAATGCAGAAATCTGCGTTTCCAGCGCCGCACCGTAAGATGCAATCCCGTCTACATCCACGCGGAACCCGACCTCTTCCATGCGCGCCAATACTTTCGCCAGCGGAAGTTCGATTTTTTTCAACAGCTCGTCCTGGCCGTTTTTCCGGATCTCTGTGCCGAGCTTTTCCCGCAGCGCCGGCAGTACGGCGGCCTGTGCACAAATAGGGTCTTCCATTTGCGGAGAAGATACGCTGTATTCCGCGGCAAGGCGGGGGAGGTCATACCCCGACGCCGACGGGTTCAGCAGATATCCGGACAAAAGCAGATCGCCGTCCAGGACTGGGGCATCGATTCCCAAACGCTCCAGCGCGGCATAGAGTGGTTTCGTATCATGTGTGGTGCGCCGGATTCCGGAATCTTCAAAAAAGTCCCGCAAAAAAGGCTCGTTCCCGCGCACGGGCACCATGCTGACAAGGCCGTCCGCGGCGAACGCCAGCGCAGACAGTTCTCCTTCCCGGAATACCGGCAGAAAATCGGCAGTCCTGCGCTGCCGGAAATCTTCCAGAAGGAAATAAGGGTCCTCGCAGTCCTCGCTTTCCCAAGTTTCCGCAGGGGTTTCCGGCTCCGGGGATTCTGCCGCGGCATCCTCCAACCCCAATTTTTTAATCAGGGAAAAGAGCTCCAGTTTCGCCATTAGCCGTGCTGCCGCGGCCGGGTCGCCTTTCCCGGGAGCATAGGATTCCAAGTCTGTGCAGATCGGCGCGTCGGTACGGATCGTCCCGAGATAGCGGCTCAAATAAGCGCTGTCTTTGCCGTCCTGCAGTTTTTTGCGCATCCCGTCTTTAATGTCCAGTTCGTTCAGATGCTCATAAATATAATCGATATTTCCGTATTTTTGAATCAGCTCCCCGGCGCCTTTCGGGCCGATGCCCTTTACGCCGGGAATGTTGTCCGAACTGTCGCCCTGGATTGCTTTCAGCTCGATCATCTGCGGCGGCGTCACGCCATATTCTTCCTGGATTCTTGCTTCATCATAGAGGGTCGCCTGAGGTTGTCCGCCTTTGGTGGAAGCCAGGCGCACGCTCACGCCGGGCGCGACCAGCTGAAGGCTGTCACGGTCCCCGGTAGCAATAACGCAGTCCGCTCCCTCTTCCCGGCAGGCGCGGGCCAGCGTGCCCAAAATATCATCTGCCTCAAACCCTTCACACTCCACCAAATGATAGCCAAGCAGGGAAAGCAGGTCTTTCAGCACCGGAAGCTGCTGTGCAAGCTCTTCGGGCATGCCCTTTCGCTGTGCTTTATAACCGGCATATTCCTTATGCCGGAAAGTCGGCGCACGCATATCAAAAGCGATGGCAATAGCGTCAGGGGATGTTTCGTCTTTAAGTTTCTGAAGCATGGTCAGAAAACCATAAATCGCATTTGTGAATAAGCCATCTTTTGTGGTGAGCAGTTTAATGCCGTAAAAGGCGCGGTTTAAAATACTGTTGCCGTCCAATACCAATAGTTTCATGAAGTTCACCCGATTCATTTCATTTCACGGAATAGCATCCCGTCAATTATACAAAAAGATACATCATCTTTGGGAGATAGGCCAATCGCATTGTATACCGCAGGAACAAATTCCACTTGTACAAAATAACCCTTGCGGGACACAAATCTGCTGTTGCCAAAGGTAGCAGACCCCGGCAGGGTCGTCAACGATAAATTGAACGGCTGCCGCCGTCATTGACGACGCTGCCGTGTCCTGCTGATCGTGCAATCAGGAGAGCAAAAGCAAACTGTGCTTTTGCTCTCACTATACGATGGAGAGACGGACCCTGCGGTTGGTATCAGTGAGACCCCGGCAGACACACCGGATGCAGGAGGTTGCCAAAGAAAGCATCGAGCAGTTGCCTGAGAGGCATAACATGCTCCCGGCAGACAAGGAATGCCAAAAGGCTTTCCTCATTCTCTGCAACTCTCCTTATTTTCAACACATTGAAAACATTATACCATTTTCCAAAGAAAAAATGTAGTGTTTTCTCGGATAGGAACCCTTTCTCTTTTAGAAGTTTGATGGTATAATGTCCGCAGAAAGATACAAACGCGGGCATCTTAGCCTAATGCTATCATAGAGCTGAGCGGAGGTACGACGCGTGCGCGGCTTGCTCACCGCAGGTGCGGAAATCGAAGATTTCCAACGGCTGAGAAAACATTGCGATGCAGTTAAGTGCAAATAAAGTGCAAAGGAAACTTTGCTGAAATAACTTCACGTCTAGGCCGCTGATTCTTATGCGTGTTTTCCAGGCGCTGTCAAAATTATGTCCAGGGCATTTATTTCTTTCGTGCTCTGGCTGGTCCAGAAGAAAGGATTCTTTTATGAAAATTGGTTCCGTTACAATTGATGGACGCGCTGTCCTTGCACCGATGGCTGGCGTCGCAGACCGTGCATTCCGCGAACTTTGTGTGGCGTATGGCGCTTCTTATGTGGTCAGCGAAATGGTCAGCGCAAAAGGACTGGAATATAATAACCAGAAAACAGAAGAATTGATGGAGCTTTCCGACGCGGAACGTCCGGCGGGTATCCAGCTTTTTGGCAACGATCCCGCAACCATGGCGCAGGCCGCTGTTTCTGCAATGGAATGTTTTCCGGATATTCTGGATATCAATATGGGATGTCCCGCACCGAAAGTTGCGAATAACGGCTGCGGCTCTGCCTTGATGAAAGACCCGTCGCTTTGCGGACGGATCGTTGAGGCTGTCAAGAAAGCGGTGCCGGTGCCGGTTACGGTGAAAATCCGGAAAGGTTGGGACGCATCCAGCGTGAATGCGGTAGAAGTGGCAAAGATTTGTGAAGCGGCAGGTGCTGATGCGATCACTATACACGGGCGCACCCGTGAACAGATGTATCAGCCTTTCGCCGATTGGGAGATTATTGCCGAGGTGAAGCAGGCGGTAAACATTCCGGTGATCGGGAACGGTGATGTGGATTCTGCCCAGAAAGCCGCGCTGCTGTTGGAACAGACCGGATGTGACCTGGTGATGGTAGGACGCGCAGCTTTGGGAAATCCATGGATTTTCCGTCAGATCAACGCGTATCTTACGGATAGCTGCCGGATTATCCCGCCGCCGGAAATCAATGAACGGTTATTGGTGATGAATCGCCATATTCGCCGGGTCTGCGATCTGAAAGGGGAAAACCGTGGAATGCGCGAAGCCCGGAAGCATGTGGCCTGGTATCTGCACGGCCTGCGGAACGCTGCGGAATTCCGGCGCAAAGCCGGGATGCTGACAACACTGGACGATTTGGAACTTCTGACAAGAGAGATCCTTTTGGCGAATCAGGAGCAGACATCCGGAAAAGAAATATTTTAAATGAAGAAAAACGTCCCCTTGCAGGAGCTTTGCAAAGGGACGTTTTTTGAAATTTTATGTCAGCTTCCCAGAACCATTTCCATGGCCATTTTTTCCCAGGAAATCAAATTCTCCAGACTGCCGCCGATGGAAGAAATGTCTTTCAAAACAATATCGCACGCGCATCCGTTGCGTTTTACTGCATCCAAAATCCGGCGAAGCTCTTTTCGCGCCGGTTCTGGCTCCGCAGCAGCGTTCAGCAGAAACGACGGGTTTGGTTTACTTGCCAGGACATACTTTTTCCCAATTGCTTCTGCGGCAATATCCACATCTGCCCACGGTGTAATGGAGATTTTGCGCAGATGAGGAATCTGTTCAAGAATATCGATCATATTGTGAAGCGGTTCGCAGCAGCCGTAATAAACCAGTCCAAACGGTTCCATCGCCCGTTTCATGTAAGTGATGTCAAACTCATCACGCATTTCTTTGGATACGGATGCAAAAATCTGAGCAACTCCGCGGCCCCACATCTGTTTGGCAGTAATTTTTCCGGTTTCTGAAATACCCGGTGTCATCGAGTTCAGAGCGGGCGTGTGGTGGATCAATACCTGATCCGGCTCAAATAAATCCAGTTCTTCATACTGGCGAACTTTATCCAGGAAAATATCGGTCAGCTTTTCCGCAATTTTATGCATGAGTTCCGGTTCGTCGGCTAACTGATAGAAAACATTTTCCGGCCCGATCAATTCGGTAGCAATATCCCAGTTGCGGCAGCCAATCCCATATCCGGTGGGAGCTCCCGTGATTTTTACCGGTAAAATATCCCCAATAGCATCCGCCATTTTATGGTACAGCGCGAAAGTTTCCTCTTTCCGATAAGTAATCTTTTCGAAATGTAGTTTTTCCAGAGCCTCTTCGCTGTCCAGTTGGTTGTGATAGGCATGGGAATGAATAGAATTCAGGTCCCCTAATGTCGTTTCCTGAATTGTCAGACCGAATCCCGTGGATTCGATTATTTTAGAAACCCCATAATAAGGGTCCAAAACCATATCAGCAGGGAAATACTTCCACTGAAACAAATGGCGGCGAAAATATTGTTCTGCCTCGCGGTAATCCGGGTCAGTACAGCGCAGGACCAAGTCGGGATGTGTTTCCAGCTCATTCCAGGGCACTTCGCGGATCAATACGATTGGCCTGATTGGGGAAAGGTCATTGGATGCACGATAAAGGGTTCTTTTTTGGTCGTGCGAAGGGTGCCGGGCAGCTTCGGCATAACGGAAAGCAAGTTCACGTAAGATTTGTTTTTCCTGCTCCACAGTGATCTCCTTCTGCCGGGATACCGGCGATTGTGATTTCTTATGATTTGTATTATAATGAAAAAAACAGGGATATCCAGAGATAAACTTGCCGTTTTATTGGTAGAATCTTGCTTTTTGGAGGACGCCGTGATCTATCAGAAGTATCAGGGGTTTCGGAGATTTACAGACCCGGACCCTTTTCTGGAAAAGAATTTGATCGTGTCAGATGGAATGGGGTTTCACGGAGACCCTGGGTTCCGGATCGACCGGTATTTTTTTCACAATAATGTGCTGATTCACATTATCAGCGGAAAATTTCATGTGGAGCAATACGGCCGGCACATCGAAGTTTTTCCGGGGGAAACGGTACTGTTAAAGCTGACGGATCCGCATATTTACTATTCGGATAAATCTGGATGCGAATTTGTGTGGTTCCATTTTCGGGGTGCGACTTGTATGCCGCTGCTGCAAACCCTGCAATCAGCCGGAATGTTGCCGTATAAAGCCAATTGTCCCGAACAGGAAAAACGTATCTGTGAATGTTTTGACATGGCGGCGAAAAATACGGATGACTATGAAATCCCGTTATCCGGGATGCTTTACAGCATCCTTCTGGAAACGGTAGGCCCTGTCCTGACTTTGCTCAACAGCCGAGAAATGCCAGGGGAAGAGCGGTTTATGCGGCGGATAAAACGCTATGTAGAAGGGAATCTTGACCGGAAAATCAGCCTGGAAGAACTGGCAGAACATATGGGAATGAGCAAGTTCTATTTTTCACGGAAGTTCCGGGAATATTTTGGAGTAAGCCCGGGGACATATATTGCAGAAAGTCGGGTGAATCTGGCGAAAAAGTACCTCGTTTCGACCAACGATACACTCGCACGTATCGCAGAGCTTTTGGGCTATGCGGATCAGAGCCATTTTTCCAAGCAATTCCGGCAGTATACGGGGATGAATCCGTCAGAATACCGTCATGTGGAAACCTTGCGGGCTGCGCCTTTCCGGTAGCGGAAATTTGCGGGGTTGCAGGAGCCTTCGATATTGACAAACCCTTGGTTGTGGTGTAAAATATAAAGGCTTTGACATAGAAATTTGTCTCCGTAGCTCAGCAGGATAGAGCGTTCGCCTCCTAAGCGAAAGGCCGTGAGTTCGAATCTCGCCGGGGACGCCAGATTAAACGCCGAAAACCATTGATTTATCAGGGTTTTCGGCTTTTCTTGTGTATTGAAAACCCCCGGCTGTGCCGGGGAGTTGAAAAAAGCTTTAGCGTTGCAAAGGAAAGAAAACCTCCTTTTGATACAATAAAGATGCGGTCTGCCAACTGCACGAAAGTATCAAAAGGA
>CALWKP010000183.1 GCA_944381295.1 uncultured Clostridia bacterium
ATGTTGCCAAATCGTTGCCACAAAGGGCCTTAACCCCTCAAAAACCCAGTCATATCAGGCTTTTCCGGGCCTCTGAAATCATTCCCATTCAATCGTGGCTGGAGGCTTACTTGTAATATCATACACAATATGATTGACACCAGGTACTTCATTGATAATCCGGTTGGAGACCTTTTCCAGAAGATCATATGGAATTCTGGCCCAATCTGCAGTCATAAAATCACTCGTAGTAACTGCCCGGAGAGCTACTGTGTTTTCATAAGTCCTGCCGTCCCCCATGACCCCAACACTGCGGATGCCGGTCAAAACTGCAAAATATTGGTCAATAGATCGTTCCAATCCTGCTAATGCAACTTCTTCCCGGAAGATTGCATCAGCTTCCCTCAGAATTGCCAATTTTTCTTGACTCACTTCTCCTAATACGCGGATTGCCAGCCCTGGCCCTGGGAAAGGCTGACGCCATACCAGAGATGACGGAATTCCTAATTCCAAACCTACTCTGCGTACCTCGTCCTTAAATAAATCGCGCAGAGGTTCAACAATTCCTGCAAAGCCAATGTCTTCCGGAAGTCCTCCTACATTGTGGTGACTTTTGATAACCGCTGCATCCCCTGTACCACTCTCCACAACATCGGGATAAATCGTTCCTTGACATAAGAAATCAATCTTCCCAAGTTTTTTGGATTCTTCTTCAAATACTCGAATAAATTCTTCCCCTATGATCTTTCGCTTACGTTCCGGTTCTTCTACTCCTGCCAAACGTGAGAGAAAACGTTCCTGAGCATTTACTCGAATGAGATTCATGTCAAATTGCTTTCGGAAGATCCGTTCTACATCGTCTCCCTCATTTTTACGGAGTAATCCATGATCTACGAACACGCAGGTTAAATTTTTCCCCACCGCTTTATGAACCAGTACTGCCGCTACCGAAGAATCGACACCTCCAGACAAAGCGCAGAATACCTTTCTGTCACCAATAGTTTCCTTTAACTGGGAAATCGCTTCTTCTGCAAACGATGACATCTCCCAATCGCCCTTGCAGCCACAAGCTGTGCACAAAAAGTTTTTCAAGATCTCCGTTCCCTGTTCCGTATGTTCGACTTCTGGATGGAACTGTACTGCAAATAAGTCTTTCTCGCGATTTTCCATAGCCGCGGTAGGACATGCTTGGCTGTGGGCTGTCACCTGGAATCCTTCCGGTACTTCTGCGATATAATCAGTATGGCTCATCCATGTGACACTTTGTTTTGGCTGCCCTTGGAACAATACTGCGGAGGTATCAAATTCTGTTTCTGTTTTTCCGTATTCTTTCACATCAGAGCTCTTTACTCTTCCGCCTAGCAAGTGCGCCATCAACTGGGCGCCGTAACAAATCCCTAACACCGGAATCCCCAATTGGAAGATTTCTTTCCCGCATTTCGGCGCATTTTCTTCATAAACACTGTTTGGGCCACCTGTAAAAATAATCCCACGATACCCAGATCTCTGAATCGTCTCAATTGGTGTTTTGTAAGACTTGATCTCACAGTAGACTTTACAATCACGTACTCTTCGTGCAATCAGCTGACAATATTGTCCTCCAAAGTCTAACACCAGTATTTTCTCATTTTCTATTCTCATGCTTTTTTCCTCGCTCTATTTTATTCCACAGTTACTGATTTCGCCAAATTACGCGGCTTATCGATATCGCAGCCCTTCATGGACGCCACATAATAGGCGAACAATTGCAGCGGGATAACCGCCAAAGATGGCAACATGATGTCGCAAGTCTTCGGCACATAGAATACAAAGTCCACCTCTTGTTCAATCTGTTTATTCTCTTCCACAGTTAAACCAAGTACAAGCGCACCCCGTGCCTTTACTTCACGCACATTGCTCATCATTTTATCAAACAGTTTCTGTTGCGTTGCCAATGCTACTACCAGTGTTCCATCTTCTACCAGAGAGATGGTACCATGCTTCAATTCTCCTGCTGCATAGGCATCAGAATGAATATAAGAAATTTCTTTCAGTTTCAGGGAACCTTCCATCGACATTGCATAGTCCAGGTTTCTTCCGATAAAGAAAATATCTTTCGCATTAAAGTTCCGCGACGCAAAATATTGGATATCCTGCTTATTTTCCAGAATTTTTTCAATCTTATCTGGAAGTGTTTCCAGTTCCTGGATATACTCCTGATATTCTTCCGGTGTAATTGTCCCCAACGCTTCTGCCATATAGATTGCTATCAGATAGGCGACGGCAAGTTGTGTACTGTATGCTTTCGTTGTCGCAACCGCAATTTCTGGTCCTGCCCAAGTATAGATCACATCATCCGATTCGTTGGCAATCGAACTTCCTACAACGTTGACAATCGAAAGCACCCTAGCCCCACGTCTCTTTGCTTCCCGCAGCGCTGCCAAGGTATCGGCTGTCTCTCCAGACTGGCTGATAACTAATACTAATACCTTTTCATCAATAATCGGGTCACGATACCGGAACTCTGATGCCACATCTACTTCTACTGGAATATGTGTCATCTTTTCCAGAATATATTTTGCCACAACACCAACATGATACGCAGAACCACAGGCTACAATAAAGATTCTGCGAAATTCTTTGATCTGTTCCGGCGTTAACGTAATATCGTCCAACACAATTCTGCCGTCCTTGATTCGCGGCGAGATGGTATCCCGCACAGCTTTCGGTTGTTCCATGATCTCTTTGGCCATGAAATGTTCATAGCCACCCTTTTCTGCCGCTGAAATATCCCAATTGATATGTTCGGGCTCTTTACTGATTTCTTCTTTATCCGTATTATATACTGTGATTCCACTACGTGTTAAAACCACAATCTCATTATCATTTAACCGACAGATATCCCTTGTCTTATTCAGAATGGCAGGGATATCCGATGCAATAAAGTTTTCGCCCTGACCAAGTCCTACGATCAAAGGGCTGTCTTTGCGCACTGCATAAAGTTCATTAGGCGAATCTTCACAGATGATCCCCAACGCATAGGAACCTTCCACCTTGGAAATCACTCGGATGATCGCTTCCAGAATATCTCCCTTGTAATAATATTCCAGCAATTGGGCTACTACTTCCGTATCGGTTTCCGAAACAAACGCAACCCCTCTACGCATCAGGTACTGTTTTAAAGAAAGGTAGTTCTCAATGATTCCATTATGCACAACCGCAAATTTCCCCGAAACACTTGTCTGGGGATGTGAATTGATATCCGAAGGCTTTCCATGTGTCGCCCATCTGGTATGACCGATTCCAATCGTCCCTTTCAGGTCAGAGCCGCCGTGCAGCATGTCTTTCAGGATCTTTAACCGGCCTTTCGCCTTTGCTACCTCCAATTTCTTCCCGTCGTAAATCGCTACCCCCGCAGAATCATATCCGCGGTATTCCAACTTTTCAAGTCCTTCCAACAAAATAGGGGTTGCCTGTTCTTCTCCAACGTATCCCACGATGCCACACATATCCAGCACCTTCCTTTCTTAATGTGAACTTTCTTCCATACCAATTTCTTGCAAAACACGGAAAAGCGCCAACAACATCACATCTTTGTTGACGCTTTTCGTTCCTGGTTATTATATTATTTACAGTCTCTATAAATGATATCCTCACGGGATGGTCCGTTCGATACCATCCAAATCGGAACTCCCAGGTTCTTTTCTACGAATTCGATGTAGTTGCGTGTATTTTCTGGAAGATCTTCATACTTCTTGATTCCACGAATATCACATTTCCAGCCCGGCAGCTTCACCAATACCGGTTTGCAATGTTTCAATTGCGCTGTCGGCGGGAAATAATCAATTCTCTTCCCATCCAATTCGTATGCAACACAGACTGGGATTTCATCCAGATAGCCCAGTACGTCCAGTACCGTCAGTGCAACATGTGTCGCTCCCTGAACCTGTACTCCGTAACGCGAGGCCACCAGATCAAGCCATCCCATACGGCGTGGGCGTCCTGTTGTCGCTCCAAATTCGCCACCGTCACCACCTCTGCGGCGAAGCTCATCAGCTTCATCGCCAAAGATTTCGCTAACAAATTCTCCTGCGCCAACCGCACTGGAATATGCCTTCACGACAGTAACGATTTCTTTGATCTCATACGGCGGTACACCTGCACCGACTGCACCGTATCCAGCCAATGTAGAACTGGAGGTTACCATTGGATAAATACCGAAATCCGGGTCTTTCAGTGCGCCGAGCTGGCCTTCCAGAAGAATGGTTTTTCCTTCCTTGACGGCCTGATGCAGATAGGAAAATGTATCCGCTACATACGGAGCCAACAATTCGCGGTATTCCACAAGTTTGGCATAAATCCCATCCACAGTAAGCTTCTCATGATGATAAAGATGCTCATACATCACATTTTTCAAATCAAGAACATGTGCGATCTTTTCTTTTAAGCTTTCTTCATCATCATAAAGGTCGTTGATCTGGAACCCGATCTTTGCATATTTATCTGAATAGAACGGTGCTATTCCCGACTTCGTGGAGCCAAACGATTTGGAAGACAGTCTTGCTTCTTCCATCGAATCCAGTTCCACATGATACGGCATTACAATTTGTGCGCGGTTGGAAACCATAATGTTTGGCTTCGGTACACCGCGTTCCTCCAGCGTCGTTAATTCCTTAATGAAATTCTCCACGCTCAACGCTACACCATTGCCAATAATATTGGTGATATGACTATAAAAAACACCGGAAGGCAATTGGTGCAGAGCAAACTTGCCGTAATTGTTGATGATTGTATGTCCTGCATTGCTTCCGCCTTGGAAACGGATGACAATATCAGACTGGGCAGCCATCACGTCTGTGATCTTGCCCTTTCCCTCATCGCCCCAGTTAGCGCCGACAATCGCTTTGACCATAATATCCCTTTCCTGCCTGCCGCATCAGCGGTATAACCCCAGTTGCCCTGCGGCTGTATTTAGGCAACAAAAACAACTCTATTATCATATCACAAACTAAGGGGTAAATAAAAGATATTTTTTTAAATTCACACGTTTATTTCTGTTTTTTCTTCCGGAACTTCGTTGTACCGCTCCAAAACGTCTGCAACTTCTCCTGCGAGGAATTCTTCTACCTGCTGCGGGGCACGTCCTACATATTTTTCGGGACTTACCAATGCAGTGAGTTCTTCCAGCGTTACTCCGAACGCCGGATCCCCGGCAATCCGTGCAAGAAGATCATTCTCCCCGCCTTCTTCCTTGATCACCCGTGACGCTTCCATCGAATGGACCCGAATTCTTTCATGAAGCTGCTGACGATCCGCTCCGCGCTTCACTGCGTCCATCATGATATTTTCCGTCGCCATAAACGGCAATTCCCTACGCAAATGCTGCTCGATCACCTTTGGATAAACCACTAAACCATCCGCAACATTTGCATATAAGTTCAAAATACCGTCTACCGCCAGGAACGCTTCCGGCACGCTGATGCGCTTATTCGCAGAATCATCCAACGTCCGCTCAAACCATTGTGTCGCTGCGGTCATATACGGATTCAAGCTGTCTGCGATCACATACCGCGCCAGAGAAGCTATCCTTTCCGAACGCATCGGGTTCCGCTTATACGCCATTGCCGACGAACCGATCTGGTTCTTTTCAAACGGTTCTTCCACTTCTTTCAAATGCTGCAGCAGACGGATATCATTCGAAAATTTCGCTGCACTCTGCGCAATCCCACTCAGCAGGGAAAGCACCTGGCTATCCAGCTTGCGGGAATAGGTCTGTCCCGAAACCGCAAAGCAAGAATCATAACCCATTTTCTCGGCGATTTTTTTATCCAGTGCTTTAACCTTCTCATGGTCTCCATCAAACAATTCCAGAAAACTTGCCTGCGTCCCCGTAGTCCCCTTGGAACCCAACAGTTTTGCCTTTTTGAGCTGGTACTCCACATCTTCTAAATCCATCAGAAGATCCTGAATCCACAAAGCAGCACGTTTTCCTACTGTCGTCGGCTGAGCCGGTTGGAAATGGGTAAATGCCAATGTTGGCAAGTCCTTGTACTCCTTGGCAAATCCCGACAGCACACGGATCACCTGGACCAGTTTATTCCTGACGAGCTCCAAAGCCTCTGTCATCACGATAATATCCGTATTATCCCCTACATAACAGGAAGTTGCACCCAAATGGATAATCGGACGCGCCTTGGGACATTGCTCGCCAAACGCGTATACATGCGCCATGACGTCATGACGCACTACTTTTTCCCGTGCCTGAGCCACTTCATAATTGATATCGTCCTGATGCTCTTTCATCTCATCGATCTGTTCCTGTGTGACCGGCAGGCCAAGTTCCTTTTCTGCCTCCGCCAACGCAATCCACAGCTTGCGCCAGGTACGGAATTTTTTATCCGGAGAAAACAGGAATTTCATCTCTTTATCCGCATACCGCGAAGAAAGAGGAGATTCATAAGTATCCTTCAAAACGGTCCCCTCCAAAATCATATTATAGCGAAAGCCGTTTGATCGGCGTACAGTACCGGTTCAGTTCTTCATTGTTCAGAAGATACGATGGTACCGGCAACGGATAATTTCCGGAGAAGCATGCATCGCAGTATCCTTCATCCGTCTCCTTACCAAGCATGCGCGGCAGGCTTTCCAGGCTCAGGAATCCAATCGAGTCTGCATAACTCATTTCCCCAATTTCTTCAATGGTATGCTTACAGGCAATCAACTCATCTTTACTTGGGATGTCTGTGCCATAATAGCACGGCCACAAGAACGGCGGCGAGCTGATTCGCAGATGGACTTCTTTCGCTCCCGAGTCCTTGAGCATCTTCACGATACGCGCCGATGTAGTACCACGAACGATTGAGTCGTCCAGCATAACAATCCGTTTTCCTGCAACTTCACTCGCCAAAGAATTCAGTTTAATCCGGACGCTGCGCTCACGTTCGCTCTGGGTAGGCTTAATAAACGTTCTACCAATATAGGTGTTCTTTACGATGCCCTTCTGGTACGGGATACCGGATTCCTCACTGTATCCAATCGCCGCGTCAATTCCGGATTCTGGTACCCCGATCACGATATCTGCATCCACCGGATGTTCTCTGGCAAGCAGGCGTCCAGCTTCCTTACGCGCTTCATAAACGCTGATCCCATCCACAATACTGTCTGTCCGGGCAAAATAAATATACTCAAAAATACACAGGGAACGCTTTGCACAGACGGGATCTTTGATGCTGCGGATTCCTTTCTGGTCAACAACCACGATTTCACCCGGTTCTACATCCCGGACAAATTCTGCACCACAGGCATCCAATGCACAAGATTCCGACGCAAACACATAACTGTCGTCAATTTTCCCGATACACAACGGGCGGAACCCATGCGGATCACGGCAGGCGATCAGCTTCTGCGGGCTCATGACCAGCAGTGAATAGGCGCCTTTGATCTTCTTCATGGTACGGCGCAGAGCTTCTTCAATCGAGGGACAGTTCACCCGTTCTTTCGCCAACAAATAAGCGATCACTTCGGAATCGATTGTCGTTTGGAAAATCGACCCTTCATGCTCCAACTCTTTGCGCAGTTCAAAAGCATTGCTCAAATTACCGTTATGTGCAATGGCCAAGGTTCCCTTGATGTAGCGCATCACCAAAGGCTGCGCATTTTCCCGAACACTTTCTCCTGCCGTGGAATACCGGACATGCGCTACTGCAATCTGGCCGTTGAGCCTGTTCAGTACGGAATCGTTGAACGCTTCCGTCACCAAGCCCATCTCTTTGAAATAGGAAATCACGCCGCTGTCGTTGATCGCAATTCCGCAGCTTTCCTGACCGCGATGCTGAAGCGCCAGCAATCCATTATAACAGGCATACGCAGGAGAAACATCTTCATTCTTTGCGTAAATACCGAATACTCCGCATTCTTCATGCAGTTTTCTATCGTCGTTCATTGTCACAGTGCCGTTCAATTTTCCACCATCCCTAATCATAAACCAATGCGTTTCATTACTTCTGCATATGCTTCTTCTACACCGCCAAGGTCTCTGCGGAAACGGTCTTTATCCAGCTTTTCGTGGGTGTTTACATCCCAGAAACGGCAGGTATCCGGAGAAATTTCATCTGCCAGGAGGATTTCTCCATGGAAACGCCCGAATTCCAGTTTGAAGTCGATCAGTTCAATATTGACGGAAAGGAAGAATTTGCACAGAAGTTCATTGACCTTCAGCGCCATCGCTGCAATTTCATCCACTTCTTTCTTAGTTGCAAAACCTGCTGCCAGGATATGATATTCATTGACCATTGGGTCGCCTAATTCATCGTTTTTGTAGCAGAATTCCAGCACCGGAACCTTCATGGGAGTGCCTTCTTCCAATCCAAGACGCTTTGCCAGGCTTCCAGCCGCTTTATTCCGCACAATGACTTCCAACGGCACGATGGAAACTTTTTTCACCAACGTTTCGCGGTCATTCAGTTCCTTTTCAAAGTGTGTCTTAACACCTTCTTTTTCCAGCATCTGGAACAGATAGTTGGACATACGGTTATTGACTACGCCTTTCCCAACGATAGTCCCTTTTTTCAGCCCGTTAAATGCCGTAGCATCGTCTTTATAGCTGACAATGCAATAATCCTGATCGTCCGTTGCATACACCTTTTTTGCTTTTCCTTCGTACAGCAGCTGTCCTTTTTCCATCTTTATGAAGTCTCCTAAAAATTTAATGATGACAAAAATTCTTCAAAATCTTAGACAAAATTAAGGAAAGTCGAAACTTTTGTGATATCCACCACAGAAAGGTCTGTCTCACTGACATGGCGCACACAGTTCAAGAATGCGTTAGCGGTATCCAACGACGTCAGACATGGGATACCTGCTTCCACCGTATTCCGACGGATCAGGAACCCATCCCGGTGATGCTGCGCACCTTTTGACGGTGTATTGATGACCAAATCAATCTCTCCAGAAAGAATCTCATCCAGGATATCCGGTTTTCCGTCGCCAATCTTATTCAGCCGGATCGTCGAAACCCCGTGACGCCGCAGGTATTCTGCTGTTCCTTCGGTGCAATAAATATGCCATCCAAGTTCCTGCAATCCCTTTGCAATCGGAAGCACTTCTTCCTTGTCGCTGTCCTTCACTGTAATGATCGCGTTTCCATCAGTCAGCAAATGCATTCCCGCTCCGGAAAACGCCTTAATCAGCGCTTCATCATAAGTCTTTGCAATGCCCAACACTTCACCGGTAGACTTCATTTCCGGTCCAAGGTTAATATCTGCTCCGTAAAGCTTTTCAAACGAGAATACCGGCATTTTGATTGCAATCAAATCCTGTTCCGGCTGTAAGCCGTACTGGAAGCCCATTTCTGGCAATGTTTTTCCAAAGAAGGTCCCTACGGCAAGCGGAACGATCGGAATCCCTGTCACCTTGGTGATATAAGGGATGGTACGGGACGAACGTGGATTTGCCTCAATCACATACACACTGTCATCCTTAACGATAAACTGGATATTCAGCAATCCCTTTACCCGAAGCGCTTTGGCAAGCTTTCTGGTATAATCCACCACAACATCCTGCATTTCTTTTGGTACTCCCACAGCCGGGTATACCGAAATACTATCGCCGGAGTGAACGCCTGCACGTTCAATATGTTTCATGATACCAGGAATTACTGTATCGATTCCGTCACACACCGCGTCCACTTCTACTTCTGTGCCCATGAGATATTTATCCACCAGAATCGGATGCTCCTGCGCCACCATATTGATAATCCCGATCTGATCGCGGATGTCGTCGTCATTATACGCAATATTCATCCCCTGACCGCCCAGGACATACGACGGCCGGACCAGTACCGGATAGCCCAATTCATTCGCGGCCTTGATCGCTTCATCACAGGTAAATACCATCCGTCCGGCGGCACGCGGGATTCCCAGTTCATTCAGAATCGCGTCAAAACGTTCGCGGTCTTCCGCTTCGTCAATGCTGTCAAACGAGGTTCCCAAAATCGGGATCCCCATCGCTTCAATTGCACCGGCCAGCTTGATTGCTGTCTGCCCACCAAACTGCACCACCGCTCCATCCGGATGTTCCAGCTCGACAATATGCAGCACATCTTCCGGCGTCAGCGGTTCAAAATAAAGCTTGTCCGCAATATCGAAATCGGTACTTACCGTTTCCGGGTTATTATTTACAATAATCGTCTCGCAGCCTTCATCCCGCAGCGCCCATACACTATGCACGGAACAGAAGTCAAACTCAATTCCCTGCCCGATGCGAATCGGTCCGGACCCGATAACCATGATCTTCTTTTTATCATGCGACGGAATGGATTCATTCTCGCTTCCATAGCACGAATAATAATACGGAGTAGCAGCGTCAAATTCTGCCGCACAGGTATCTACCATCTTATAAACCGGATGGATTCCCCAACCTTTTTCCAAGGCACGAATCTCTTCTACCGATTTTCCGCAAATATGGGAAATCGTCCCATCCGGGAATTCAAAATTCTTCGCCGTACGCAGCAATTCTTCTGTCAACGGTTCCTTGGCAAGGCGCTTTTCCACAGAAATGATCGACGCCAGCTTATCCAGGAACCAACGGTCAATCTTCGTCACGTTATGAATCTTATTCATATCAAAACCGCGACGGATTGCTTCTGCAACTGCAAAAATTCTCCGGTCGTCTACGGCATGGATACGTTCCGCAACATCCAGATCCGAAAGGCCATCCAACTCTTTATCGAACAGGTCATACATATTCTGTTCCAGAGAACGAATTGCCTTCAT
>CALWKP010000184.1 GCA_944381295.1 uncultured Clostridia bacterium
TTGTAGAATTTATACATTTTATAGTATACATCTATTTTTATACTGTTCGTATAATTAGTGTGGCTTTTGGAAAGCAGAAAATCGCTTGTATGCCACAGAAAGTTGTTTTTCCTCTTGCAAGTATGTATCATGCAAATTTAATACATCAAGGAAAAAGGAGCACGGTTATGCGTATTCTCATATTGGGCAATAGTTTCACCTTTACCAACAATATGCCACAAATGCTTGCTGAGTTAACGGAGGCGGAAGTGATTCACCATACTCGGGGTGGGGCCAGGCTGTCGGAGCAGCTAAACCCCAGAACGAAGATGGGCACTAAAACTCTGGAAGTATTGGCAAATGAGCGGTGGGACTATGTGGTACTTCAGGAAATGAGTCACGGACCGATCACTGCACCCAAAAGTTTCTTTTTCAGTGTGGAACGACTTTGTGTGGAGATCCGGAAGAATGGGGCAGT
Source organism: uncultured Clostridia bacterium (assembly GCA_944381295.1). GTDB lineage: Bacteria > Bacillota > Clostridia > Oscillospirales > Acutalibacteraceae > CALWKP01. Next base: position 458 of record CALWKP010000184.1, read on the forward strand.
CCCGGTTCTTTACGCCACTTGGGCTTATCAAAAAGGAAGCGCCGAGCTCGCGGCGAAAGGGTGGGACTATAACGAGATGGCAGATAAGCTGTCCAAAGCATATCATCAGGCCGCGCGGGAAAATAAAGCCTTGATTGCCGATGTGGGCCAGCGTTTTTATGAGCTGGCGGAAACCTGGGAGCTCTATGCAGGTGACGGCACTCACCCCAGTGAGATAGGGTCGCGTATCGCCGCGGAGACCATCGCGACAGTTATTCAACAGCATAAGGAGAACCTACTATGATTCGAGATATCTGTAAAGATGAAGATTTTCTATCGCAGAAGGCGGAGCCAGCCACACCGGAGGACCTGCAAGTAGCGGTAGATCTTCTGGAGACATTAGAACATCATAAGGAGGGTTGTGTAGGAATGGCAGCCAATATGATTGGTGTCAATAAGCGCATTATCGCCTTTGACAATGAGGGAAACTATATGGTCATGTTCAACCCGGAGATTATCAAGAAATCCGGACCGTATCAGACGGAAGAGGGCTGCCTTTCCCTCACAGGAATCCGTCCTGCCAAACGATGGCGATCTATTAAAGTGCGCTACCAGAATGAGAAGTTTCAGGAGCGCCTGAAAACATTCACCGGCTGGACTGCCCAGATCATCCAGCATGAGATCGACCACTGTGAAGGGATCATCATCTAAAAACACTCTATTGGCAAGAGCAATAAACAGAGAGTTGAAACAAGGAGGAATGGTCCATGAAAACTGCTATCTGTTACTATTCCCGTCATCACGGAAATACCTTAAAGGTTTTGGAGGCTATGGCGCAGGAGGGTGAGATCGCCCTAATTGATGTGACTACTAGACAAACCATCGATCTGGAAGGCTGTGATTGTATTGGGTTTGCCTCCGGTATTTACTATGGGAAGTTCCACGACAGTGTCATAAACTTTGCCCGGCAGTATCTTCCGAAAGGCAAAAACGTGTTTTTCGTCTGTACCTGTGGTGGAGGAGTGGCAAAAAAACCAGAAGAGCTGGAAGCCTTAGCCGTAGGACGAAGCAGTACCGTGCTTGGCACCTTTCGCTGTAAAGGGTACGATACATTTGGACCTTTCAAGCTGGTGGGCGGCATTGCCAAGGGGCATCCGGACAAACAAGACTTAGAAAATGCCCGCAGATTCTACCAGGAGATTACAATGATGATGGCAGAAACTGGAGATAAAAAACTGCGTGTAGAAAAAATCGTGATCCCTCATGAGGTGAAGTGATGGAACTGGGATTGACTTTTCCTCTGCAACGTTTTTTAAAAAGGAAGCCGCCGGCATACGGTACAGAACTGGACCGACGCTTTTGTTGGGATCTCCATGGAATTGATCTGCGTGGACATAAATGTCTGCTGGCTGTTCATTGCCACAGCCGGTATACTTTTGTATCTTATGATGTCACACCCTTCCAGTGGGCGGACATCACAGGATTTTTTCAGGAGAGCCTGACCGAGAGCCTCCTTGCCTCTGGATTTTCCCAGAGGCAGATCGATGGGTATCTGAGGCAAGCGGGAGCGGTTTCCATTACCCGCACGCACGGCCGCAGGGAGGTGGCTTTCCTCAACCGGGCCTGGGACGATGTCCTCTCTTTAGATTTTTGTCTGAACACCGATAGTCAGGCGCAATCCCTGCTGGACCATGCGGTCAATACCCGTCCGGGACGTTGCGCAGGTTTTGAGGGGATAGGGACAGGGTTGGAACGGATGGCCTCAAGTCTTTGAAGCATCAGGAACCTTTTCTAGTTCCAAAAGTTCTCGCCAATGGCGTCCTGTCAATGTGTGTCCAATAGGGGAATAGGACTTTATACAGGGCAGCCTGTCTCAATGCTGGACTGTATCTTCGGCACTTTTACTCGTATATGGAGAATTCCATGAAAGAGGCCGGTAAAGACAAAGTATCGTCGGAGTTTATCTCCTGTTTCTCCAGGATGGATTTGAATCAGCTCATGGTGTTGTCTGTTCATGCAGGTAGAGTTGATGCGGCCGCGAAAGGATACTAGCTCTTTATAAAGGAATTCCTCTATGATTTGTACTGTTTTGTTTACAAGTGCAGGATAGGGAATTTTGCCGTGCTATGGCCGCTCAACGAAATGATTATGGTTTCCGCAGAATCTGCTCCATCGATTTTCCTTTGGCCAGTTCGTCCACCAGCTTGTCCAGATACCGGATTTCCCGCATCAGTGGGTCTTCGATTTTCTCTACCTGGATGCCGCAAACCTTTCCTGTTATGAGCGTTCGGTTTGGATTCATTGCGGGGGCGTTTTGAAAAAAGTCTTTATAGCTGATCTCGGACTGCTCCAGATGGGCGATGTCATCCGTTGTGTATCCGGTGAGCCAGACTGTCACCTGGTCTACCTCTTCTCGGGTACGTCCTTTTTTTACGGCCTTATTCACCAGTAAAGGATAAAGTTTTGCAAAGGGCATCTGTGTCACATCGGTACGGGGCATGGGAATCCTCCTTTTCCGGCCTGTTCTGTCTGACAGATTCTCGTCAAATTCAAACACAGCCTTGGCAATCTCAAAATGTTGTAATTTTGTATATAATAAAAGAATCCTCCGTGACAGGAATTTTACGCACGAAGGACAAGAGCTTTTTTAAACATATTGCATGTGTCTCTCTTAAAGGAATTTCCAGTGCAATAACAAAGCCCCCACAGCGGACAAGTTGCAGCGATCGGGATGTGTTTTGAGAAGAAGTTTGGGGTAACAGGGAGAATCGATCATCCTGCATGGATCGGTCTTTCTCAGTAGTATCTGGAAAAAGCCTGTACAAAGCCGTTCCGCAGAATCGTTAAACTTCCCGGAGCCGTGCAAAAGCGGAAAAAGACGATCCTCTATGGAAGTGTCTCCCAAAAAAGGTCTGTCTTAAATAGGCTTATAAGGTTGGTCAAAATAGGCGGGGATATCGGCAAACAACTTCCTGGCAATGGTAAAAGCTTCCCGGTCAAAAATTACCAGAAAGACGGTTCTGTCATGAGAGGCAAGGAAGTCCTGAATGGTGCCCACTGCTACCTTGAGAGCTTCATCCTTGGGATAACCATAGACCCCGGAGGAAATGAGAGGAAATGCCACAGCCTGGCAGTCATAGGCCATGGCCAATTCCAGAGAAGAGCGGTACGCGGACACCAGCAAATCATGTTCCCCGTGGCCCCCTCCCCGCCAGACAGGGCCTACTGTGTGGATTACAAATTTGGCGGGTAGGCGGTATCCTTTCGTGATCTTAGCCTGACCTGTTTTACAGCCTCCCAGAGTGCGGCACTCTTGAAGAAGTTCCGGCCCGGCTGCCCGGTGGATTGCGCCATCTACGCCCCCGCCGCCTAACAGAGTCTCGTTGGCAGCGTTGACAATGGCATCCACCTTCATGGTGGTGATATCGTTTTGCACGATGGAAAGGGGCATAGGGATACCTCCTCGCTTGATAAACTCATTATAACACGGACAAATCTGTCTGGCAATCAGAGCGGGGACCGTGCAAACTGGCAGATGGCATCTCGGAATGGGGACAATTGCAGGACGAATAAGAGGTATCGTCAGGAAAAAAGAAAAGGAAAATTCGTGAAAAGGAACCGGTACAACCTGTAAATGGATACTAGGCTGTACCGGTTTGAATTATTGTAATTGCCCGGGAAGTTTGAGCTTCACCTTTGGCGGGAATTGCCGGTCGAACTCCTCTGCCTCGGCTTCGTCGATAAAATAGCCTTGTGGCGTGTGGTACACCCCGGTGACTCCGTCAAGGAATCCCGGTACCAGTTCGCACAGCAGGAAATAAGGGACTTCCTGGTCCCGCGGTTCGGAGGAATAGTGAATTCCTTTCGTGCTGGCGACGACAAATCCTGCTTTTCCATAAAACCCGATATTCCCTTCGATGCAGAGCGCTCCCGCGCCAAGCTGACGTGCTTTTTCCATCGAATATCGCAAAAGCTGCATCCCGTACCCTTGTTTTTGATAGGCCGGGTCGATGCTGATTGGCCCAAACGTCATCACAGGGATTTCCCTGCCGTCATCTGCGTCAATTTTGGCGCGCACATACATGATATGCCCAATGATTTTCCCGTCCTTCTCCATGACGAGATCCAGCTCCCGGACAAAGTCGGGACGTTCCCGGTACGTATGCAGGACATAGTGCTCCGTACATCCTGGATGGTAGACGTTCCAAAAAGCTTCCCGTGTCAGGTGCTCCACAGCGCGGTAATCAGCCGGGGTTTCGTTGCGGATCACTCCATCAAATTGGTTCATTTTTTCCTCCTGTGTTGTTGCAAGATGTCATGGACTCTCTTGTTATGATTTGCAAGCTCAAGCATTTTTTCCATAGGATATCGCAGACCGATAAATTATCGGGATGCTTTTACAGAAAAACGGAAGTTTCCGGGTTCCCGGAGACTTCCGTTAACTTTTGTAATCACTCCCGGCTCAAACTTCCGGGAAGTTCTGGAACAATTCAATTGCTTCCGCTTTCTTATTTGCATGGGAGTTTTGATCGTCTTCGTCTGCGGTGTCGGTATAGATCATCAAAAACTGATCGTTGTGGGAAAGATAAGCCTCCACCTCGATGTTCATAATGGTAAATTTCCCGGTTTCCTTTACGGAATTGATGGTCTGCTGTGCAGTTTCATCCAAAGCGTCCAAGTCGTATTCGTACAACTCCACGCTGACGTTATTATTTCCGTTAAATCCATAGACATATTTGTAACCGTTTTTCGCCCCAATAAAAGCACTCTGCATGTCCGATTTGGTAGCGTTTGCGTCCAGAATCCCTTTGGCGGTTAAATATTCGGTCAGCCCGTCCAAAGTTGCTTCGTAATCGCCTGCCTGAACTTCCTGTTTTGCTGCTTCCGACTCTTCTTCTTCCTTCTGCGCCTGCGCTTGTTCTTCCGTTACCAACTGCCCGTCCGCAGTCCCAACCACGTTACCGGTTCCGCATCCGGAAAAACTTACGCTGAATAATACTGCCATCAAACCAATTATGATCTTTTTTACCATTATCTGTATCCTCACTATTCCGGGAATATTTTAGAACTCTTTCAAGAGTATATCGTATTTGCCTGAAAATATCAAGTGTTTGGAAGGGGCGCTTGCCTACAAAGAATCGTTTAAATTGACGGACAGAGCAGAAAGAGGTATGATGAAAGAAAATCCGGAGTATAGAATTTTCGGGACAGGTTGGAAAACAAAGGAGAAAATCAATGAAACGTTGGAAAATTGCACTGATGGGTGCAGGAACAATTGCAGGGAAAATGGCAAAGACTGTTGCGAAAATGGAACAGGCCGAGGTGTATGCGATCGGCTCGCGGAGCGAAGACCGTGCAGAGCAATTTGCCAGGGAATACGGGATTGAAAAGGCATATGGCAGTTACGAAGCGCTGGTCAGTGATCCGCAGATAGATTTAGTTTATGTTGCTACGCCCCATTCGGAACATTTTGCAAACGCATCGCTGTGTATTCGTGCGGGAAAGCCGGTGCTGTGTGAAAAAGCACTCACAGCAAATGCAAAGCAGGCGAGGGAACTATTGCAGCTGGCAGAACAGGAAAAGGTATTCTTTACCGAAGCGATGTGGACCCGGTATATGCCGATGCTGCAAATCATCCGGAAAGAGATATCGGCTGGAACGATTGGAGAGATTAATCTGATAACGGCAGGATTAGGCTATCCGTCGGCGCAGCGTCCGAGAATACAAAGCCCGGAATTGGCGGGTGGCGCCCTGTTGGATTTGGGGGTGTATCCCTTGAATTTTGCCATGATGCTGTTTGGAAATGAGATCAGCAAGATCTCCTCCTGCTGTACTTATTTGCCGACAGGTGTTGACGCCCAAAACAGTTTCACAATGCTTTATGCGGATGGGAAAATGGCACAGTTACACAGCTCGGTGCTCGCAAGGACGGACCGCAGAGGGAACCTCTATGGGACCAATGGATTCATGACAGTGGATAACGTCACTAATTTTGAAAAGCTGACCGTCTATGATTCGGATTATCGTGTGATAAAAGAGATCCCAAGGCCGGTCCAAATTACCGGATATGAATATGAAGTGGAAGCGAGTCTGAAAGCATTGGAAGAAGGACGGCTGGAATGTGAGGAAATGCCGCATGCAGAATCGCTCCGTGTCATGGAGATTATGGATTCCCTGCGGGAATCGTGGGGGATTCGGTATCCGTTCGAGACTTGATAAAAGATAGGGATCAGATGAATCGGGAAGTTTTTCAGGGGCCCAAAACAAGTGATAAGCTGAAAACAAAGCAATATGCGGTGAGTACAGGGATTTGGGGCGTCCTATTTTTGATTCTCCAGGTGGTTCGGTGGCAATGGGGAAGTGTGGTGCTCCATGTGGGGCAAGACAGAATCTCTGTCGATACAGTTGCGTATTATGTGGGAATCCTTCTGCTGTTTTTTGGGGGAATCGATGCGATTTCGGCATGCCGTCATCTTTTCCAGTGGAAGCGGGAAGGACGTCCCCAGGAAAGTGAGGAAAAACAGGGCCTTTTTTCGGATTGGAGTACCGGAGAGCGGTCGCCGGTAAAGATCGCGCTGATCCTTTTCCTGGGAGTCGTCGTGATGCTGGCGCTGTTCATTATCAGTTCGATGTAAAATGCGGGGCATGTGTTTGGAACGGAGGCCGTCGTGCCCAGACATATGCTGTTGGAAGAGGATTTTCCTTTTGACAAGCAGAACGGCTGCCCGAGCCAGGACAGCCGTTCTGTTGAGGAGTATCAAATGAATGGTTTCTTATGATCGTTTGATTCGCTCAGGAGTGATCTGGTTGTGGGTTCCGGAACAATGCCCGCTGCATCCGGAACATTGTCCATGTCCCTTGTGATGTCCGGGAACTTCCCCCGAACATCCCGGGCATCCCGCACATCCGCCGCGGCGATGGGAGCGGTAGAGATACCACAGCGCTAAGGCGATCAACACAGCCACGATCATTCCGATGAAAATGGTGGCGAGATTTTCCGTGATCCATAAAGGCATCTGTCACAAATCCTTTCTGTATTCTCAGGTTTCAGCGGCAACTTTTCCCGCAGCACGACGGAGCCTGTTTTCCGGATTCGGCCGGAATAACAACACAAGCAGCAGGATGATGAGCGCGAATGCGACGGCTGTCCAAATGGTAAATCCTGCTCCCATAGCCAGAAGCCCGATTTGGTTAATAATTAATGCAATCACATA
>CALWKP010000185.1 GCA_944381295.1 uncultured Clostridia bacterium
GATCTATGGCATTATTTATTGGGCGATGGGCGGAAGATAGCGCACTGGGATTCCCGTAAAAAAATACAAATTTTCTAATCATATCGCCGGAGACGTCGCAAAAGCGGCACCTCCGGCGATATAGCCTTTTAGCCCTATTTCTGCCACGCCTTTTGGGTGTAGTCATTTATTCATGCCCCCCCAAAAGTCCGCTCAGTGTAGCGCCTGTGAGCGCAAAGATCAACTTGTCCCTCGCTGCCTGTATCGGTTGGGATGGTTCACAAAGTTGGATTCCGCCTCTTCCGGGGCATTATCACTGGAATGAATTATTTTTTATAGAGGGAACGATATTCTTTAGGAGTAACTCCGGTTTGTGTTTTGAAACGGCGAATAAAATACTTGGGATCATTATAACCTACCTGTTCAGAGATTTCCCTGATTTTTGCGTTTGTGTTGATCAGTAATTTTTTAGCTTTTTCCATACGAATGTTTGTGAGAAATTCGATAAGAGTTTCCCCGGTAATGGACGCATATGTCGTACTTAGATAGTTATAGCTTAAATGGAGGATATCCGAAAGTTCCCGAAGGGACAAATTATCCTGGTAGTGTGCAGAAAGATACTCCTGAATACGTTTGATGTTTTGATTATCCCCCCGGTCTTCAGAATAATTTGTATATTGCAGCAGTTCTGCAAAAAAAGAAAAAAGGTCGTTTTGGATAGCTTCCAAAGAAGGCAAACTGATTAACATTGGATGCCAATAGGCCTCGTAAACCGTGGGAGGGATTTGATGTTGCCGGGCGAATTCTTCCCCAATCTGATAAAGGCGGGAGATCCAGTCCTGCAAGAGGAAAATATTAGGTTTTTCTTCTGAGACATAGTCGAAAAAATTGTAAAGGACGTCATTAAAATCGAGGAGATTATAGCGATATAACTGAAGTTTAATTTTTTCAAAAAGAGATTGTGGGAAAGAAGGATGCTTTTGGGGAAACCGAATAAAGATTTGTTCCGTATTGGTATAAATATTTTGCTTCATGGCACAGACCGCTTGCCGAAAAGCCTGGGGGAAACCGGTGGAATCCGGACAAAGGGCAAATCCGGCCAGAGGCTGAGAGGAAGACTGCTGTTCCTGATTTAAAAAGGAAGATAGCATATCTTTTGAGGGCGATAATAGGATGGCACAATCAATACATCCCTTGTAGTGGAAGATACGGCTGACGGAGAAAGCGGCAGAGAGGCGATGCAAAAACCTGGAAAGCTTTAAAGACGGTGTTTCTTCCAAGGGGAACACAAAAATTCCTGCATGATTTAGAGAGATGCCGGTTTTATTTTCAAAAAGAGAAAGCCCTTCAGCTTTTGGCAAATCTACGGCTTCAGCAAAAAGAAGATCCCCAAATTTTTGAAAATCTTGGTCGGTTTGAATGATATTGTTTTGATTATGGCGTAATTCCAGCGCTTGTTCGACGTGATCGATCAGGGTATAAAAATTTTGCTCGTCGATCGGCTTGAGGAGATAGTGGTAAACCCTCAACTCAAGGGCCCGTTTGGCATAGTTGAAATCGGCATAGCCGGTCAAGATGATGATAAATACGCGGGCGTTCTTTTTGCGGATTTGGGAGATCAAACTCAAGCCGTCCAGTCTTGGCATGCGGATATCGGTGATAATGAGGTCGATGTCCGGCTCATCTTCTATGGCTTTCAAAGCTTCTTCCCCGTCCTGGCAAAGCTTACAGATACTCCATTGCTTCCTTGTTTGAAGCATTTGGGAAACCCCGTTCCGGCTTCCAACTTCATCGTCAACAATTAAGGCTTTGTACATAAAGAAGTCCCCCTTATAATAACGGCATAATCACGGTGACGCAGGTATAACAGCCCAACTTGGAATGAATAAAGATACCGCAATCCGGACCATATTTGGAAGAAAGGATCTCGTGGATATTTTTAATTCCCAACCCATTATCCCTTCCATGGAAGAGATAGGAAATCTGATTTTGATTCATCCCTTTTCCATTATCTGTGATTTGTACCCGGAGACGATTGTCAGAATCCGGATCTTTTGCAACGGATATCTGAATAATTCCGCCGGTATGGATTTCAGAAAAGCCGTGAAGGATCGCGTTTTCTACGAATGGCTGCAAAATGAATTTATGCGTTTTGCAGCACAGAAGACTTTCGTCGATAGAATATCTTATCGTAAAAAGATCCCCGAAACGCTTTTTTTGAATAAAAATATAATGCTTCAGCCAATTCAATTCCTCTTGTAAGGTGACGAGGCCGGAAACATTTTTAATGCTGTAACGCAAAATATGGGACAAAGAGATAATCATTTGGCTGGCGTCTTCCTCACAGCCTTTTTGCTTGACCATCCAATTCAGGCTGTCCAGCGTATTGTAAAGGAAATGGGGATTCAACTGGGAGTGGAGGAGTTTAATCTCCTGCTCGCTGTTATGAATTGCCGCCATCTTTACTTGTTCCAAAAGGTCGTAGGTTTTTAGATGGAGGTCGTCAAAACTTTTGTAAAGAAATCCAATTTCATTGTTTAAATCACGGGGCTTGCTTTGCGGCCGTTGTTCGTAATTCATTTCATTCATTTTTACAGAGAGTTTTTTAATAGGGCGTATGATGTATCGGTTGATGAAAACAAACAAAAACAGGATGGCAGCCATATTGAACCCGATTAACAGCGCGTAAAAAGCAGCTGTGGGGAGAAGCACCGACAGAATACTGGATTGAGGGATCAATACTAAACATCGAAGGGGGATTTGAGGGATCTCTTCCGAAAGGCAATAATAGGAAGTTTCCTGAAAATAGATTTTTGAAGATGTTTCAGAGAGGGCGTTGAGGGGATCTGGCAAGATGCTGGCTAGAGGAAATATTTCCTGGTTATCGTTGTAAGTCCAAATGACATATTGGTCGTCGTCCACCAGCACGATGGGCGTACTTTGGTCGAAGGCGGTTGTTTTCATACAATCATCAAAGCTTTGCAGGTCGATTTCCAGAATCAGCAAGCCAACCGGCTCAAAATTGTCTTTCGTGTTGTGAATCGTTCGGCCGTATAGGATCATGTTTCCGGAAAATACAGAATATCGCAAATTGACGTTTGTTTCAGGCCGAGAAAAGACGCTCCGGCCTTCTGATTCAGTAATAGCTTGTAAAAAATCAGGGTCAATATCCCCGAGCACTAACGGTGAAGAATACCCCTCATTCCAATAGGCAAACTGGCCGTGTTGGGTATAAAGATAAGCGCCGCGGATGTATTTATCGGTCCGCAGGCAGGAAGAAAATACCTGCTGGAATTTATAGAGTTCAATCAAATCCAGCCGTTTGTGACTAGCTTTATTCAAATATTGCAGCAGGTTATCGTTGTAATAGACGAATTTTGTGAGTTCATTATAGTAATCCGTTTTTTGAGAGATATTTTGAGCGATAAGGCTTGAAATCTGGATTTTGGAGTTTAACTCTTGGTTGGTTAATCTCGACGCAATAGAGAAGTAGGAAAAAATTCCGATCAAAAGGCTAGGGACTAATGCGCCTAACAGAAATAAATATAAAATTTGAGATCTGATGGAAAGTTTTTTCATACAACATCGCCACACGATCTAAAAAATGATATAAAAAGTATACAAAAAAAGAAGACATTTTTCAAATAAAAAAGGAAAATAGTACACCTTTCTGAAAAAATTAGAATTTCATTATGGCCTGGATTCCATTACAATGAAGACAATCAATCGATAGGAGGTAAAAAATGAAAAAGTTTCTATGTTTGCTTCTGGCCCTCAGTATGATGGTGTCATTTGTGGGATGCCAGAACCAGGAAAGCAGTTCGAATCAATCACAAAACGGATCTTCAGAAAATTCTTCCACTGGGTCTGGAGAATCGGAAAGCGGAGAGAAAATCCAAATTACTTATTGGAATCAGTGGACACAGGAAGCTGAAATTGCATTTTTGGAAAAGTACATTACAGAGTACAATCAGTCTCAGGATCAATATGAAGTATCCTACTTGGCGATCCCCTTTGATGAGTATGTCTCCACAAAGCTGGCAACCGCCTTTGCAACAGGAGAGGCGCCGGATGTGTTTGACTGCAGCCCGGCTATCATCAACCAGTATATGGATGCAGGCGTATGCGAACCATTGAACGACATCCTCACGGAAGAGAAAATGGCGCTGTTCCAGGAAGGCGCTTTTGACGTATGTTCCAAAGACGGTGTAATCTATGGGATTCCGCTGGATGCCGATATCGTCGGTATCTATTACAACAAAGCCATGCTGGAAGAAGCAGGCGTAGAGGTGCCGAAAACCTGGAGTGAATTGCTTGACGCGGCTGTGAAGCTCAACAGTCAGGATCATGCAGGTTATACGTTTGAGGTAGACAAAGGGGACTGGCAGTGCTTCACATTTTACCCCTTCGTGTGGATGCAGGGCGGATCGCTGTTTACCCAGGATGGCGCGAACCTGAATTCCCCGGAAGTGGTCAATGCACTTCAGTTTTGGAAAGATCTTCTCAACTGTGGCGGCTGTAATGAGGCTCCCGGCAGGTCTGTATCGGACATTTCCATTTTAACCGATGGGGAAACAGCGATTCAGATTAACGGAAGCTGGTCGGTCCTTCGTGCAGATAGCGAACAATATGGTGTGGCGCCGCTGCCTCTGCCGGACGACGGTGGAGAACCGGTAACTGTAATGGGTGGATGGAAGATCATGGCAAGTTCCCAGAGCAGTGACGAAGAGAAAGCGGGGGCGAAGGATTTCATTACATGGTTGTTCCTGGATGATCCCCCGGTTCATACCGTAGAATTTGATACCGTGGCGAAATTCACGTTCTCCACTCGTCCGGATGTTATCGAATCTGCGTCAGACATATATTTGAGCAACGATAATGCTGTTTGCTTCTCGAAAGAGATCCTGCCGACAGCAAAAAGTGAAATTGCCATGACGGCGGAAGCCAAAGATATTGTGGCTACCATGATACAGGATGCTCTTTACAACATGAGCGCCCAGGAAGCTGCTGACAAAGCGCAAGCAGCGATGGAAAGCTATTTTTCAACCTATGAAGGCGCTGTCTTTGTAGGCTAATAACGATGGATGGGGTTCGCCCCCTGAGGACGAACCCCATTTTCTACGATTGGATGATGTGATTGTGTTGAAAAGGATAAGAATTAAGGCACGCCAGGAAGAAGCAATCGTAGGATTGTTGATGGTTTTACCAGAAATCATAGGTTTATTGGTCTTTTTGTTTATTCCGATTTTATATGCTGTTTATATCAGCGCTTTTGACTGGGACGTACTTTCTGAAAAAACTTTTGTGGGTTTCCAGAATTATCAAAATATGCTCAAAGACGAAATGTTTTTCCGAAGCATATGGATTACGCTGCGTTATTCGATTATCTATGTTGTCCTGGTATTTGTGCTATCCCTTATCATGGCGGTATTTGTGCAGTCGCTTCGGAATAAATATCTCCAACAAACAGCCCGTATAGCGATTTATTTGCCCAATACAATTTCAACAATTGTGGCGGCTACGGTCTGGATATTCTTATTTGAAGCGAGAAACGGTTATCTGAACAGGTGGCTGACCGCAGTTGGGATTGGTCGGCAAGATTTTTTAGGATCAACTTCTCAGGCTCTCATTTGTGTAGTAGTGGTGGGGGTATGGCTCGTGGTTGGTTATGATATGATCATCTTCCTTTCCGCGTTAAAAGACGTACCGGAATCTTATTATGAAGCGGCAAGGCTGGATGGGGCGAATTGCATCCAGCAATTTTTTAAGATTACATTTCCGCTGATTAAAGATACCAGTGTTTTCATCGCCATTACTACAATCATCGGCTCTTTCCAGGTATTCGACCAGATTCGGGTTATGACGAACGGAGGCCCGGGGGGCTCCACAACAGTAACGGTATTTTATATTTACCAATTGGCTTTTGAGAAATATCAGTTTGGCTATGCATCCACAATCGCGGTGACATTATCCATTTTGATTATGTTTGTCACACTGTTCCAGCTCAAGCTTTATAAGATTGACGATTGAGGGGGTGATCCTGTGAAAATTTTGACGCGTTGTATAAAGATAATAGGCGGTCTTGTGTTTTGCAGTGTGTCGCTGTTTCCGATCATTTTACTTTTCAGCGGTTCGCTAAAACCCGCAGAAGATATTTATGATTATCGGATCATCCCGCAGCGGGTTACGCTGTCATCGTTTGTGGAAGTCATCAATACCTTAGACATTTTCAGAAGTATCTTCAATTCCTTTTTTGTTGCGATCATGGTAACGGTATTGGCGTTGCTGCTGCACTCCATGGCAGGCTTTTCGTTTGCGCGGCTGCAATTCCCTTTTAAGAAGGGACTTTTCCTGTGGGTCCTGAGCACCATGATGGTACCTTTTTCCGTAATCATGATACCTCTTTTCTTCATCATCAAACAGATGGGATTGGTGGATTCTTTGTGGGGAATTATTTTGCCAATGGTTCCCCATGCATACGGGGTGTTTTTGTTCAGGCAAAATTTCAGAGGGATTCCGCAGTCGTTGTTTGAAGCGGCAAGGATTGACGGATGCAGTATTTTCCGGATTTTTTACAATGTTTTTTTACCGCTTTCTGTTCCAATTTTTATCACTTTAGGCGTTTCCTTTTTTGTAACCAATTGGAATAATTACCTGTGGCCAACAATTGTGACGCAGACATCGGAAAAATATGTGGTGCAAATCACGATCGCTACGTTGAATGGTGCCTTGCGCACGCCCTGGAACTTGATTTTAGCCGCTTCCGTCATAGCGGTGATCCCTACAATGATACTCTTTATTTTCTTACAGCGCTATTACCTGCAGGGAATCAAGATGGCGGGAATCAAAAGTTAACTAAAGAAAGGTGAAAGAAATGAATGATTTATTCACAATGCCGGCTCATACAGAAAGCAGATGGGCGAGCCATGAAAATCCGGACGCCTTGAAGGGAGCGGGCGGAAAGGCACGCGGCGGAAGAAAGGGATCTCCGTGGTTTACTCTGAAATCGGGGGAGAGCCATGTGCTTGCCCACGCGGAAAATACCAGCGGCGTTATTCGCAGAATTTGGATTACCATTAACCAACAGATCCCAGAAACACTTAGGGGAGTCAAAATTGAAATGTTCTGGGACAATTGTTCAAAACCGGCAGTGAGCGTTCCGATTGGCGACTTTTTCTGTGTAGGATTAGGTAAGACGGCCACCTTCAAAAATGCTTTTTTCTCCAGTCCAGAAGGGCGTAATTTTAGCTGCATTATCCCAATGCCGTTTCGGAAGGCCATGAAGATCGTCGTGACCAACGAGAGCTCTGTCGATATCAAGCACTTCTATTATGATGTGGATTTTACTGTTGGGGACGAAATCCCGGAAAATGCATTGTACTTCCATGCGTATTTTAACCGGCAGAATAAGACAACGAAGCTTCAGGATTTTGAACTTCTGCCTTACATAGAAGGGAAAGGCCGGTTCCTGGGAACCAATATGGGCGTAAAGTGCAATACGCCGATTTTTGTGGATACCTGGTGGGGAGAAGGAGAATTCAAGGCTTACATTGACGGCGACAAGGATTATCCCACCATTTGCGGAACCGGAGTGGAGGATTATATCGGGACCGCTTGGGGGCAGGACTATTATTATGACCTTTATTGCGGATGCCCGGTGTATGACAAGAAAAATATGGAGCTTTGCTTCTACCGCCTCCATGTTCCGGACCCGATTTATTTCCATAAAAACATCCGCGTGACCATACAGCAGATTGGCGGAGTGGACCGGGATGACTATTTCCATCAGGCGCAGCTTCACTTCAATGCCAAACGCCATGGAGTCGATATCTATGATGTTGATGGGAATCAGGTTGACTTTTTCAATATCCCCATGCTGGACGGACGTCCTTTGCTGTTAGAGCGCGAAGACGATTGGTCCTGCTGCACGTATTTTTATCTGGATACGCCTGAAAACAATCTGGCCCCCTTGATGCCTGCAGAAAAAAGAATAGAAGGTCTGGTGGGCAGACCTGGTGCTATGGGAGTTTATCCGCAGGAAATGCCGATGTTTGATTGAAATGCGGTGAAATTAGATGAAAAAGATGAAAGTAGGCGTTGTTGGCCTGAGCTTTGGCATGGAATTCCTCCCCATTTATTTACGGCATCCCTTGGTGGAAGATGTCGTCATTGCCGATCAGGACCCGCGCCTTTTACAGGTGGCAAAAGAGAAGTTCGGATTTTCTGAGGAGCACTGTTTTTCAGGGATAGATCCGATCCTGGCAGATCCAACGGTAGATGCGGTCCACATTGTAACCCCGCCGTCCACACACGCGCCGCTTTCCATTCGGGTGTTGCAGTCCGGGAAGCATTGCGGCTGCACGATCCCGATGGGAATGTCGATTGAAGAGCTCAAGGCAATTATCGATGCCAGGAAAAAATCGGGCAAACAATATATGTTTATGGAAACTTCCATTTTTGGAAGAGAATTTTTCTATTTGCAGGAGCTGTATAAAAACGGCAAGCTGGGGGAAGTTCAGTATATGTCCTGCGCACACTATCAGGACATGGAGGGGTGGCCTTCTTATTGGGAAGGCTTCCCGCCCCTCATGCATCCCACCCATGCGGTGGGTCCCTGCCTCATGCTGCTCGGGAAAAAACCGGAAACAGTGTGCGCAGTTGGCTCCGGAAGGATCCGAAAGGAACTGGCAGAGCGCTACCACTCTCCCTTTGCATTTGAATCTGCTTTGATCCGCCTGCATGAGAGTGATGTCGCGATCGAAATGGAACGCTTCCTTTACGGAGTGGCGAGGAGCTATTCGGAATGTTTTCGGGTATACGGCAGCCAGATGAGCTTTGAATGGCAGCAGCTGGAAAAGGAAAATCCGGTTTTGTATCGCCGCACCGGTAATTTGCAACAGGAGATTGTGGATGCGGATTCTGACCCGGAAAGATTTCATCGAGGAAGCGAAATTGAGGAAGAACGGGTAATCGTTCCCGATTATGCGTTCCGTTTGCCTGATTCGATCCGAAAATTCACCAGGGAAACGGTATACAATGATGAAAACACCCATTTGTCCTTTAAGCAGGGCGGCGGACACGGCGGTTCCCACCCTCATATGATCCATGAATTTGTAACGGCAATTGTGGAGAACCGCCCTCCGGTATCGGACGATATATTGGGCGCCTATTGGACGGGATGTGGAATCTGTGCGCATGAATCCGCGATGAACGGCGGGAAAATGATCAGGATCCCTGAATTTGAAAAGGCATAAGGAAAGAAATTTGCCTGTGGCCGTGATGATTCCTTTTCTACAAAAAATAAGACCCAACAATGCAAAGATGGATCGCAGAGAGGTATAAAGTGAAATATCAAAAGTTTTTAGATATCAAAAGCGTACAAATTCAAGATGAATTCTGGTCTCCATTACAAAGCCTTGTAATGGAGACCGTCATCCCTTATCAGTATGGCATTCTGAACGACCAAATCGATGGGGCAGAAAAAAGCCATGCGTTGGATAACTTTCGGATCGCTGCTGGAAAGGAAAAGGGAGAATTCTATGGAATGGTCTTTCAAGACAGCGATGTGGCAAAATGGCTGGAAGCGGTTGCATACGCGCTCGCGTTGCGGCCCGACGCTGAATTAGAGAAAAAGGCTGACGAAATCATTGATTTGGTTGGACAGGCTCAGGAAGAGAACGGATATCTCAACACCTATTTTTCCATAAAAGAGCCGGATAAAAAATGGCAAAATCTTCAGGAATGCCACGAACTTTACTGCAATGGGCATATGATCGAAGCGGCCGTAGCGTTTCATGAAGCACTGGGAAAAGATTCCCTTTTGAAAATCATGTGCAAAACAGCAGATTTGATCTGCGACCGGTTTGGAAAGGGGAAAGTGCGGGGATATCCGGGGCATCCGGAAATCGAGATGGCATTGCTCCGGTTATATCGGGCGACCGGAGAGCGCAAGTACCGCGAGGAAGCCCTCTATTTCTTGAACGAGCGCGGAACGGAACCGGAATATTTTGCAGAAGAAGCAAAAACACGGAAGTTGGAACTTGGCCTGATGGACCCCAAAGACCGCAACCTGACGCAGACATACGCCCCGGTAAGGGAGCAGGAGAAAGCGGTGGGACATGCCGTGCGCGCGGTTTATCTCTACACAGCAATGGCGGACATGGCGTCGGAGATCGACGACCCCGCGCTGACAGAGGCGTGTAGGCGCTTATGGAAAAATATTACGCGGCAAAAAATGTATATCACCGGGTCGATCGGCGCAACGGTGCATGGCGAAGCGTTTTCCGTTGATTATGAATTGCCGAATGATCTGATCTATGCGGAAACTTGCGCCAGTGTGGCAATGGCGTTTTTTGCCCGCAGGATGCTGGAGCTGGAAGTAAAAGGAGAATATGCCGACATCTTAGAGAAGGAATTGTATAACGGCATTCTTAGCGGCATGCAAAATGACGGGAAAAACTTTTTCTATGTCAATCCTTTGGAAGTGGTTCCCGGCGTTTCCGGCGTTTTACCGGAATATAAACATGTGCTCCCCCGGCGTCCGGGATGGTATCAATGTGCGTGCTGCCCGCCGAATGTAGCGAGCCTGTTCACTTCTTTGGGAGAATATGTCTGGGGAGAAAAAGACGATACCATTTATGCGCACACCTATGTAGGCGGCAGGGCTAGTTTCAAAAAACAGGGGATTTCCGTTTTATGCGAATCCAACTATCCATGGCAGGGAGAGATACGATATACCGTTGAGATTCCCAAGAAATACCAATCTTTTACTTTTGCGGTTCATATTCCAGGCTGGTGTCAAGGCTGGAATATTTTGCTGAACGATAAAGAGGCCGACTATTTCTATCAAGATGGATATATCTATCTCCAGCGGGAATGGAAAAATGGAGATACCCTGAAGCTCACATTGCCGATGATGCCGCGCCGCGTATATTCTAATCCGCTCGTGCGCGCGGATGCAGGATGTACCGCATTGATGCGAGGTCCGGTTGTTTACTGCTTTGAGGAAACGGACAACGGAAAAAATCTGGCTGCCCTGCGATTGCCGAAAGATGAAACGATCTCTGTGGATACCATGTGTTTTCTTGGAAAAAAGAACATACCGCTTCTCAAAATGAATGGGAACCGTGTCATGGAGGAGGAAGGACAGCTTTATTCGGATAAACCTTTCCCGCAGAAAGAGACAGCCCTTTGTGCGGTTCCATACTTCATGTGGGGGAATCGTGAGGCCGGAGGAATGCGCGTGTGGATGGTGGAAGGATAACGATTGGCCGGCAGCTTTTAGAAAAGGGAAAAGGTTCCGGCTCGTTTCTCAGGGGGCCGGACAGGCACACAAAGAAAAATCACGGCGCAAGATTCAAATGGAAAGAAAGGTAGCCGAGGTGATCGGAAACCGTTTTTTGCAAGATGGCGGTTCGGTTGACTCCTGAAAATCAAAAGGGTGAAAAGCTTGTTGGTCGGGCTTTTCACCCCTTGTTATTATAAAATGACAGGCCGGATGATGGGCCGGCAGATTTTTTGCCGGCAGGGACGTTTCTGTGCTCTGACCTCCTGCTCTCTTCCAGGCTCTGTGCCCATGGTCTGCCATGCACCAAACGCCGCCAAACCGCTCGGTTCCCGGATACAGCGGCCCGGATGGGCGAACAGAACCCCCAGTCCCCAAATGCAGCGGCCAGGATGGGCAAGAGCGTGGCTTCGCAGGTCTGGAAAACTCCTTCCACAAGGCCCCTCTGCACTTTCCCACAAAAGGCCGATGCCCCTGCGGCTGAACTGACGTCATTCGTTTTTTCTCCCTTTCTCAGAACAAGGCTCCTTTGCGGCAACATAAAAAGAGGCCTCCCGGGGTTTGAAAGTGATCCCGGGAGAACCCTTTTACGATAAATCTACACAAGTGCTGTCCGATATGCGTGAACACGATTGGATGAAGAAATATTTTTGAGTTGGCTTAACGCCATTGGATAGGAGCGCTTACGCCGTCTTCCCAGAAAGAGTGTTGCGGAGGAACATTTGATAAATAAGCAATTGTTTTTGCCTTGCGCCGGGGAGATCGCGTTGAGAAAACCGACCCCTCACAGAGCTAATTCGATAACATTGATGGAATGCTTTTGCTATCCCTATCTCGATTACACATTTGAGGCTTACGGGTATCTGTCAAAAACTCAGGTGACAGATACCCTCCGACAAAAAAATCGTCGTACTTATCCTTTGGTGTCCCTTTCACAAAAATGTGACATATCTGCTCGTTACCGTGATCTAAAATAATGATACGTTCAATCACAGTA
>CALWKP010000186.1 GCA_944381295.1 uncultured Clostridia bacterium
AATTTTTCGTGCGGTGGTCTGAAGTTGATTCTTTCGATCGCTCCAAGCCCACCGACCGTCATTATATGATCGACCGTCTCAACAACAGGATCCTGTTTGGCGACGGTGTCAATGTTCGCATCCCCACCTGCCGCGATGACGTCGCCTTTACTGTGCGTACGCGCTGCTGCAATGGGTCCCAGGGAAATCTCCCGCAGGGCGCGGTCAATGCCCTGCGCGGGCGGAGTCTCTATGTCAGTTCCGTTTATAACCCCATCAAAACCTATGCCGGCAGCGATATGGAAACGCCTGAGGCAGCCCGTCGCAGAGGTTCTAATCTCTTTTGCAGCAGGGGCCGTCTCGTCAGCCAGACCGATTTTGTCCGGGAAATTTTATCCTTTTCCAATGCTATCCATCAGGTCCGCTGCATGACCGGCATCGACATCGATGGCAACGAGAACCCATCGCTTGTGACCATCGCCATCATGATGCGTGATTACGCCAGCGGTGCCTATTCCTTCCATAGCATCCGCGGGCCGCTCCGCCGCAGGCTCCTCGCCCAATGTGAGTCCACTCTGGCACCGGAGGACCTGATTCTGGCAGAACCGGTTTATGTGTCGGTCTCCCTGTCCGTCTGGGCCGAAGCCGATGACCCCCATCTCTCCTTCTCCCTGCAATCGCTGATCCAGGATACCCTCGACCGGTTCCTGGACCCAATCGGCGAAGACGGAAAAAGCAGCTGGAACCTCGGCGAAATGCCTACCCATACTCAGCTCGACATGCTCCTTCACACTCTGCGGGGGCCCGGACGCGTCAACCGCTTCCTGGCCACCGCACGGTACGTGGACCGTACCGGTTCCCACGAATGTGCGCTCGAAGAGCTTCGTCCCAATCCGTTCGTCATCCCCGTCCCGGGAAAACACCAGATCTATATCGAACTTCCCTCTTCATCGGAAAGATGACTTAAATTCGCGTCCTACATCTCCACATCTTGGGCTGGACCTATTATCCGGCGTTTGGAGGATCACCTATGCTCAACAGTATCAATCTTGATGATAAAACCTACCAGGACCTCTTTTCCGAAGCCCTTACCAAAATCCCGCTCTATTCTTCGGAATGGACGAATTTTAATCGTTCTGACCCTGGTATTACGATCTTGCAAAACCTTTCCTCGTTCACGCTGCTGCAACGCGGCAGTCTGAACCGGATTACCGAAGAGGTCCAACGGGGCTTACTCCGTCTGGCCGGTTATCATACCCGGGAAAACCATGCCGCGCACCTATTCGCACAGGCTCCCGGGGAAGCCCTTTCCCTACCGCCGCAGTACCAGCTGCGCATCGGGGATATCTGCTTTGAAACCGAACAGGAAACTGTACTCTCCCCGTGGACAATCGAAGCAGTCTACGTTTGGCAGAATAATGCTTACCATGACGTGACGATGCTTTTGGACACAGAAAATGGTGCGGCGTCTATATTCGGCACGAACCCTGAACCAGGCAACGCCTTATACTGCATCCTGGACGGCGTACCGGAAACCGGAACTCCCCTGCTGCTGTGGGCACAGGCATCTGGGCAGTCCCACCGCGTACCATTTCCGAAGGAGGATGCTCCGGTATTTGCCCGGACAAAGTGGCAGTATTATACCGCCGACGGCTGGAAGGACGCTGTGGCACAAGATGACACGCATGGCTTTTTAGTAAGCGGAAAAATCTCCCTTGTGCTGGACAGCGGGGATCCTGTACCCTTTACAGACGTTCCGTCTTCGGGGTGTGCGTTCCGGTGCGTGCTGGAATCCTGCGAATACGACTGGGCACCCCGTCTGGAATCCCTGAGCGCCAATTTGTTCCCTCTGCGGCAGTGCGAAACCCGCGCAGCGTCCTATCTGCTCCCGGGAGATAGCGAAGTCAGCATCCTTTCTCCGCTTGCGGAACTCGGAAACCTCTACGTATTCTGCCGTGAAACTCCTGACGCTCCCTACCGCGCCTATTTCCCGTTCACAGGGGTCGCGCAAGTCGGACGGTTCTATCTGCGCGAGGAGATCCCCGGCGGTATCCGGCTTTCTTTCCATCGCGCACGCTTCGGATTTGCTCCCTGTGAGCAAGAGGATGCGGTTCTCGTTTGCTGCTTCGACGACGAAATGATTCACCACCGTGACTTAGGTCCTGTCTTTGGCTATGAGGATCAGGAAGTCACGCTGGATATTGTAAAAAATGTCCTTCCTGGAAATTTCTTGTTGTTGTCCGAGGAGCCCGGTATCGACGGTCTCCCGGAATACTCTCTGGTCCCTCCCGGCGTGGACAACGGAGACGGCCTGTTTTACCGCGTTGATCCTAAGGAAGGGAAACTGCTCATCACTCACCCTGGGTTCGGCGCTGGCAGCCATCTGTATCTGGCCGCTTGTACCACCACCTGTGGGGTAAAAGGCAATATCCGTGCCGGAAGTATCCTGACGCACCCCATGCCGGAGTTTTCTACGGAACCTCCCAAAACCTTCCGCGCTGCGTCACCCGGTTTCGGCGGCTTCAGCTATGAATCTGTCGAACAGCTCCGCTCACGGCTTGCTGCCGACGTGCGCACCCCCTCCACTGCAGTGCTCCCGGAGGATTACGAGTTTCTGGTCCTCAAAACTCCTGGACTTTGTCTGCATAAAGTCCATGCAACTGCCTCTCCGCGGGAAAATCTTGTCCGAATTACCGCCAAACCTTACAGCAACGACGCTTTTCCGAGCCTTTCCCCGCTTTATCTCGAGGAGATCCACAAATGGCTGGAACCCCGCCGGATGCTGACAACCCGAATCGAAATCGTCCAGCCCAATTATGTCGCTGTGGATGTCTGGGCGATCCTGCACAGCAAAAGCTACTATGGAAATGCGTTGGATTCCGTGAGTCAGATGCTCACTGCTTCCCTCGATTATATCAACGGTCCGCAGCCGTTCGGTTCCAAAATCAGCTTCAGCAAACTGTATCAGAAATTACTGGAGCTTCCTGCTGTCGAATCCATCGTGGAATTCAAGCTGATACCGCAATCCTGGAACGGGATTTCTCTGGATGCCCCGGATCTCATTCTTGACCCGTATACGCTCTGCTATCCAGGAGAATTCCATATTCAGTTCCAGACCAGCCCTCACCTTTCCGGCTCCTAATGCCCTGAAAGTTCTGGGATGCGCTGTCGGGCTTCCCAATTACCAGTAAAAGGAGTGGTTCCCTTATGTCTTACGGAATCCATCGATATGTGTATTATCCGAAACGCCTTGCCAGGAACCTGACGGAAGGTTTTTCCCTCTCGGACGGCGTATTTTCCTCCGCGGGGCCCGATGACCAGCAATACCGCTATCTTTTCCTCGCCTCCCTGGACAGCAGCGAGGAAGATTGTGCCTGGGGACGTTTGACGTTTGATCTGGAGCAGGACGATGATACCGTACTCACTCTGCATGTGTGCGCTTCCAATGACACCCAGATCCAGGACGGGGATCAGCTCCTCTCCATCAACCAATTCCTGCTGGATCCGGCTCAGCCGGTACGCCGAAAATCCAAACTTTTTCAGGCTCTCGGCGGGATGCAGGCTTCCAATTCCAGCGATATCCTTCTTTACGGGCAGAAAGGACGTCATTTATGGCTCTGGTTTGAACTTGCCGGTTCCGGGACTGCAAAGTTTCATCATTTGTCTGTTACCGTACCAGGAGATAATTTTTACCGAACTTTTCCAACCGTATATCGGAACCAGGGGGAATTCCTCCACCGTTATCTTTCCGTATTTTCTTCCATGTACGCCGATTTGCAGGACCGGATCGACCAGCTTCCCCAGTACCTCGACCCCGATACCGCGCCCGCAGAACTTCTCCCGGTCTTTGCCAAATGGCTTGGCCTCGAGCTGGATGGGAATTTTCTGGATGAAGAATGCCTGCGGCGTCTGGTCAAGGCAGCGCCCGAACTGATCGCCTACAAGGGAACCCGTCATGCGATTCAACTGATTGTCAAACTTTTCGTTACCGGCGACACCTATCTGGTCGAGCATAACTTACTTAACCGCGAGCAGATCGTTGAAAACGGAGCCTTTAACGGAGGGGCACAGTATGATTTTTCCCTTTTGATCTCTCAGGAACCGGATGAGCTTTTATTATCCCGTCTGAAATTCCTGATCGATCAGTTCAAGCCTTCCCGAAGCCGAGCTAACATTATTTTCCTCGGGAACCGGGGAAATCTCGACGGCTATTCTTACCTTGACCTCAATGCCTCCCTGTTACAGCCGGCTTCTTACGCACTCGATGACAAACATGCTGTTTTCGGCATGGTCCGATTGGAGGAATAGCTTGCTGCGTGATCGAATTTTTCTCTTTTCTCTGTCTTTCTTTTTCCTCCGTTTTATGTTATACTATCTTTTATAAAAGATTGCAGCAAGGAGTATTTCATTATGAATATCATAAAGTCTGTTGATTCGCGGGGCGCTGTTCTGTCCCTGGATGGGCGTATTGACACCCTTTCTTCCCCACAGCTTCAAACAGCTATCCTGCAGGCTTTTCAATCCCAAAAAATCCTGACCCTTGATTTTACCAAGGTCCCTTACATAAGCAGCGCAGGCCTCCGCGTTTTATTGATCAGCCAGAAAACTGCTACTGCAAAAGGCGGCTCCCTGACATTATGTCACGTTTCTGATACTGTCATGGCTGTTCTCGATATGTCGGGGTTCAGCAATATTCTGAATATTGTTTGATGGAAAGGCGCAGTGTTTCCTGTTCCTTTTAGAGAGGATGCCTGCCGCACTGCTGCTTTCTCTCCTTTTTCCGTTTTCCATGGCAGAGCTCCATCGCAATACAAAGAGGAGCAGTCCAAGCAGGCCTGCTCCTCTTTAATATGGTTTCTTTGCTCTCCAATTCCGGTCATGCACCCACAGCTACTGTCGGTTCTGCCGCTTCGGGGAATATAATATGGATCTCCATTCCTTTGCCTACATCGCTTGTCGCACTGATATCCCCATGATGCGCCAGAACGATCTGCTGTACCTGATACAGACCATATCCACGCCCTCCTCGGTGGTTCCCCTCTTGGTTGCTGCCTTGATAATTTTTTTCAAAAATGTGTTCTGCTTCTTCCGGACAGATTCCCATTCCGTCATCCCTCACAATCATGTGGACTTTGCCTTCTTTCCTCCACAGCCGGAATGTCACTGCCCCTGCACGCTGCATATATTTATAAGCATTTTCCAGCAAATTGTATACGATCTCATTGGCACGGTTTTCGTTCATCTCCACCCGGATATCAGGTTCCGTAAATAACACCTGAAGCCTGATTTCCTCAAAACACATACTTTTCTGAATCTCCTGAATACATTCCTGAATCGTCTTTACCAGGTTAACAGATCTTTTTGCTTCTGTAGAAAGTTCCATGATCTCCAAATGCTCTTGTATTTTTGGAAAAAAATCCACAATGGATTGACTTTTCTGAATAATCTTTTCCAAATACTGATTCTGATCCTCCCGGTCAATCGCACCGCTTTCCAAAAGTTCCGCATACCCTTTGATAATGGACAGCGGCATCCGGATACTGTGGGAAAATACAGAATAAAACTGTGTCTGCTCTTCCACGGATTGCCGTCTGCACTCTTTGACTTTCTGTTCTCCTTCTTCTTTTTCCTTTTCGATCTGTCTGCAAAGCTGTTCTTCCCTTTTCTTCTGTTTCCACAGCAAACCAGCCAAGCTGATGCTTTCTAAAAACAACGCCAAACTTGCCACAATACTGATCCAGGGTATCTGCATATAGGAATTCGAAAGCAAAAGACCGGTAAATAGACAAAGCGTTATCAATAAAATAATCCATTTGCCCATAATAGTTTCCTCCAATATATGTATTTCTATTGATCAGGAATTTTTCTTTTCGATGTTAAAAGTATAGACTTTTCTTTCCGGAATTGCAACTGTCTAAAAAACAACCTGCAATTTTGCTTGAGGGTTCTCCTTCAAAATCACCCGTGTTTCCAGAATCATCGCCCTACTGGTATCTGGTATGGATGGTTTATAAAATCGGGATTTTCTTTGATCGATAAAAAGAATGGTGGCTTTATTGTTATGTATCAAATATTAATTGTGGAGGATGACGCGGATCTAGCTGAAATTACCCGGATTTATTTTTCCAAGGAAGGTTATGAATCCGATATCGCCGGGACCTGCGCTCAAGCTCAGGCTCTTCTGAAAGAGAAAGAATATGATCTGATTTTGCTTGATGTGGTTTTGCCCGACGCCAGAGGTGACACCCTTTGTCAGCAAATACGCAGTTACAGTAATTGCCCGATCATTTTTATCAGTTGCCTGGATGATAGTCCTACGGTGATCAACGCACTGAAATCCGGCGGCGACGATTATATGGTGAAACCCGTCAACTATGCGGAACTTTTTGCCCGCGCTGAGGCAGTAATCCGCCGTTCTTCTCATCGCAAAAAGAGCCCTGATGCCTTACAGGAATATCGCTATTTCTCGGTTGACCCGATCCGGCATCAGGTAATCCGCAACGGTGAGACCCTTGACCTTTCCAGCATTGAATATTCTCTTTTGCAAACTTTCCTCAGCCATCCCGGTTCTCTGCTTTTGTACAGCGAGCTGTATGAAAGCGTCTGGGGAAGCGACAGCTTGGGAGATATCCGTACAGTAATGGTGCATATCTCTAATCTGCGTAAAAAACTTGATCCGGATCATGTGGGGATTATTCAGACTGTCCGGGGTGCTGGTTATATATTTAATCTCTCGTAAAAACCTGGAGGTACATTATGGATATCCAAGCTCTTTTCCCCTCTGAAAACCAGGACCTTCCTTTTTCCTCTTATGAAGAATATACCCGCTGCCTGTTTGCCTGTGTGGACAATTGTCTGTCTGCTTATATTGAAAACCTCATGTCGTTATTCGCAGCAGAAGGCGGCGGTTTTAAAAATATTTTGTATCCCGATATTGAGATTGCCCATGACCTCTGTGAAAAACACCTCTCTGATTTTGCCGCTTCTTTAGAACCCTCTGACAACCCGGAGATAGAGAGCGAAGAATTTGCCGAAATCGACCAGGAATTTGCGGAACTGTTCGGCTCTTTCAGTGAGGAAAGCACGGTCTCCAATTTCACCCAGGAAAGCGATATCGAGGAACTGCTCGGGTATGTATCCCGCCGTGCAGAGGCTACCGACCCCGACGAGGTACCGATGCCGTTATGGAATCTTTTCCAAAAACTGGAATTTGCTCCTTTCACTATTTTTGCTTTTACCTGCGCGGTGCTTTCTTCCACGCAGACCAACTATTCCTCTGTATTTCAGGTGATTAATCAGAATGGGGCGCTTTCTGCTCCCAGTATTGAATCCGCGGCCCGCGCCTATTACGGCAAAAAATTCTCTATTACCGGTGCTTACGGACATATGTCTCTTGCACTGGAACAGCTCAAACCGATCCTTCCCATGCACATCAACGACGCGATGCCGTTTTCTACGGTCTTGTCGCCCGACAAGCGCCTGATCGATTTTCTATTTTCTCCCCACCCCCTGCGTGTCGATGAAAATTATTCCCGCTTCTTTTCTCGTATGGAAGACACCAATGACCCGTTCATCGCCAACCAGGGCGTCCTCGACGCGATCAACATTTCTTACGACGACAACGGCCGCCTTTTCTCCCTTTTCGGAGATGAGGGTTCCGGACGCAAATTCACGATTTCCCATTTCTGCAAACAACGTTCTCTCGGCTGCGTTTCCATCAACTGCGGCAAGCTCTTTGTCTATGATTTTAACTACGTCGATCAGGCACTGTGGTCCGTTACACGCGAATGTATCCTAACGGATGCCTGCTGCTGTATGGATAATCTCGGCTATCGAGAAGAGGAAAAAGATAAATTCTTTGGCTACATGGATCTTGCTTTCGGAAAGCTGCTGGAGAAAAAAGTCACCGTCTTTACGGTCAGCAAGGAAAAACTTCCCATGCGGGATATGACCACGCATGACTATGCGCAACTGGAGCTGCCAACTCCCAATAACGGTGAGCGCTTGGAGGTCTGGCGTTATTATTCCCAAGGCTACCAGCTTGGCGACGACGTTGATCTGATGGAGCTTTCCACCAAATTCCTTTTTACTCCTGGTAAGATCAAAAGTGCGCTCCATCAGGGCCGTAGTTTATCCGCTATGGCCAAAGAGGAAAAAATCAGCCGTAAAATCATGTTCCAATCTTGCAACAACCAAATGAGCCATGAGCTTACTCAAAAAGCTACCCGTATTGCTGCTAATTTCGGGTGGGACGATATCGTGATGAACCCCGACCAGCGTCTTGCCCTGAAAAATGCCTGCGATCAGCTTACCTACCGCAAACGGGTCTATGAAGACTGGAATTATATCAAGAAATATCCCTACGGCCGCGGCTTATCGGTACTTTTGTTTGGTGCTCCCGGTACCGGTAAATCTATGTGCGCTCAAGTTATCGCACATGAAATGAACCTGGAGCTTTACCGTGTGGACCTTTCTAAAGTTGTCGATAAATATGTCGGTGAAACAGAAAAATCGATCTCTATGATTTTCCGTGAAGCAAAAAAATGCAACGTTGTACTTTTCTTCGACGAATGCGATACTCTTTTCGCCAAGCGTTCTGATGACGGCGGTTCCAACCAGTCCTCCAACAACAATAAGACCGCTTTGCTGCTTCAGGAAGTGGAGGCCTACGACGGTGTTTCTGTTTTGGCTACCAACTATAAACACAATATCGACCCGGCGTTTTTCCGCCGTATGAAATTCATCGTGGAATTCCAGTTCCCGGACGTGGAGACCAGAAAAGTCCTCTGGCGTACCACGATCCCCAAAACCACCCCGCTTGCCGAGGATGTAGATATCGATTTCCTTGCGCAACGTTTTGAATTTGTCGGCGGTAATATCAAAAACTGCATCCTGAATGCTGCATTCCTGGCTGCCGCAGATCCTGAGGCTAACGGGGAAGTCCATATGAAGCATTATCTTCAGGCAATCAAATACGAATTTGTCAAGACTGGTAAAGTATTTACCCGCTCTGACTTTGAACCTTACGCCAACCTGGTACTGTAACCCCTCCGCTGCTAAACACTGCTGCGGACTGAAAAGGAGCCTTTTATGAAAATCGTAATCACCCCCCGCTCCTCCGATGAAAAACAGCGGGCCACCAAAAAAGCGCCGCGTCCTCCCGTGGACGATGAGATGGAGGAAGAAATGGAGTGGCCTGCTTTTCAGCCAATCAATCGGAGCCGGAGTATTTTTGACCGTTCGGCACTGAACCAGCAGGATGGGATCAATACCGCACCATCGGTATTTGAGCGGCAGTGCGTATTCCGCACCGGAAAAGGCCATGGCTGACCCGATTTCCTGTCCTGAAGAATTTCCTTCAGGATCTCTTCCAAAAGCACAATGGTTTTTTTCCTTGCGGCACCAACCGATTCCTGGAATCCTGCAACGCCTGCCTCCATCGAAAGCTTCCCGAATCTCTGCGATCCGCGACAAAAATAGTCGTTGGTCTGTATTGACGGCGTACGCCCTTCTGGAATCCGCTGTTTCGGTATTCCCTTCCCCACCATCCCTGCACAGTCTTGTCTGGGATCCGTGCGGCCGCCCTTCCTTTCAGGGACGTCCGGAAATCTTTTTTAGTCTTTCCCATTCTCCGGATGCTGCAGCGTGTGTCACCGCTCCCTATCCTGTGGGAATCGATATAGAACGGCTCGACCAGTCACTGCGCGATTTTCGCAGTCTCGCCGAGTTGATGAATTTTCAGAACACTGACACCCCGGTACGCTTTCTTGCCCTTTGGACTATGTGGGAAAGCTACCTGAAATATTCCGGCGGATGTTCTCCGCCGCGCAGCCTTCGGTTCTTTTTCCATGAAACGGCTTTCCTGCTTGAAAAGGATTCCCAAATCCTTTCGGCGGAATTTCATCTTTATCGGCCGACCCCTGCGTTTCTGGCCGCTGTGTGCATACCGCGCGGGACTTTATTTCCACCCTGTTTGCGGTCCCCCCATACCAATCACGAGGAGTTCTTGCTACAATGATGACTGCCAGCAGATTTCTGCCCCTTACCGGACCTCAGTACCAAATTTGGCTTGCTGAGCTGAATTGTCCGGACCACGCCTTATTTACCGAGTCCGCCCTCCTGCACTTTTCTCCGGATACTTCTCTGGATGTTCTGAATCAGAACCTTAACCGCTTGGTCCAGGACACGGATGTTCTCCGTATTCGTCTGACGCTGCAGGATGGTTCTCCGGTCCAGTATGACGCAGGATATCTGCCGTTTGCCTGCCGACGCTTTCCTCTTTCCGATAGCGGCAAGCTTACTGAAATCTTTGACCAAGATTCCAGACAGCCCTTTTCCCTCTATGATAGCCCTCTTTTCCGGTGTAAGATCTATACGCTCCCCGAAGAAACTGCTGTGTTGCTGCAAAGCCATCATCTGGTCACCGATGGCTATGGTTTCGCAGCAATCTGCGAGAGGTTTTTATCTCTCTGCGCAGGCAGTGAGCCTCGTCCGTTAACTCCATTCCTCCCGCTGTGTGAAAAAGAGCAGCCGCTTTCTGCTCAGGATCAAGAGCAGGCGCGTGCATTTTGGCGTGATTATCTGCAGGGTGCCGATTTTGGTCTTTCTCCGCATCCGGTGCCTCCTGTCCTGGATAACCGGATCGGTTGGGCTTCGTTCCCGCTTCCTCCGGCGCTATCCGATGGTCTCCGGAGCTTCCTTAGCCGAGAAAAAGTCAGCGCTTTTTGTGCGTTTTTTGCCGCTTTTGCCGTCTATCTATCCCGTTCGCTTTCTTCCGATGACATCGTTATTATGGTGCCGCGTCTTAACCGAGATTCCGAAGAAAGTCAGCATGCTTCCGGCATGTTTACCGCGGTGGTTCCTGTTCGTGTCAGGGTCCACGACGGCGTCTCTTTTGCAGACCTTTGCCGCCAAGTCCAGGTGCAGAGCCGCGAGGCAGCTCGTCGAAAAAATTATCCTCTGAGCAATATTATTTCGGACTTGCAGCAGGAGGGTTCTTCTGGAACACAGATTTCTTATTATACACTCTCTTTCCTTGGCGAACCGCCACAGCCGCGCGGGAATGCTCTTCGCATCGAAACCCATCTTGGCGGTGCAATGACCAACCTCGCCACTTTAGTCGTGATCGGTCAACCGAACGGTTGGTCCATTCAGCTGGATTACCGTACTTCTTATTATACGGACTGTGAGATTTCTTCCATGGCTTCCAGCCTTTTCCTGATTCTCGAACAAGGGATCTCGAGTTCCTTATCCTGTGACCGGTTTGAAATCCTTCCTCCGGCAGAAAAGCTTCGACTGCGCGCGCTTCTTTCCGGTCCGGAAATGCCCTGTGCTGCCCGCGAGACCGTTGTCAGCCTGTTCCGGCGCCAGGTTTCCCTTCATCCGGATGCCCCGGCGCTTTCCGGAAAAGGTGCCAGCTATACTTACCGCGAACTCGACGAAGCTTCTGACCGCGTCGCCCGGAATTTGATCGCTAAAGGTGTTGCCCCGGAAGCTCTGGTTGCTTTCCTGCTTCCGCGCACAACCGACCTTCCGGTGATCCTTTTGGGAATTCTCAAGGCAGGTGCTGCATTTATCCCGATCGATTTTTCCTATTCAGAGGGACGTGTCCGTTATATCATTGAAAAGAGCGGCGCCGCACTCCTGATTTCTCCGGAAAACTTTCAGCTTTCCGATACATCATGCCGTCACCTTTGCCCGGAAGAGGTTCTTGCCGAGCCCTGCGAATTCCAAGACCTCCCAGAGGTTTTGCCGGAATGGTTATGTTATATCATTTATACTTCTGGTACTACCGGGAGACCCAAGGGCGTAATGATCGAGCATCATAGCATCGCGAATTTCGTCCATCCGGACGGCAACCCGTTTAACCGAGATATCGTGTACAATGGTACCGGTATCGTTTGTGTGGGTTCCATTTGTTTCGACATTTCCATGTTCGAGATCTTTTCTACACTTCTTAATGGTGTCCCCGTTGTCTTTGCTGATGAAAACGGGATGAATGATCCCGTTGCACTTGCAGAATACCTCACGGAAAGTCATGCCAACATTTTGCATTGTACCCCTTCCCGCCTTCTGGCTTATTTGGAGGAACCAAAATTCCGCAGCGCAATGCATAGTGTCGATATCGTTTTGGCCGCTGGAGAGGCTTTCACGCAACCGCTGCTGTCTGCTTTGCGAAAGGCAACTTCCGCACGCTTGTACAATGGCTATGGACCTACGGAAGCCACGATTGGCGTTACAGTCGGATTGGTCACCGACCATATCACCATCGGGTCCACTGTCAATGGTGCGGGATTGTACCTGCTGGACAGCAAACATCGCATGATTCCTCAAGGAGCTACTGGGGAACTCGCTATCTCCGGCGAGGGTCTCGCAAGAGGCTATCTTGGTCTTGACGAGCTTACTGCCGAACGTTTCTTCCTCCTGCGGGATGGTCCTTGCGAAGAGCGTGTCTATCTAACCGGCGACTATGGATATGCCTTACCGGATGGTCAGTTAGTCTATCAAGGACGTAAGGATGAACAGGTGAAACTGCGCGGCCTGCGCATTGAGCTCCAGGAGATCGAGCGCTGCATCGAAACCTATCCCGGAATTCGTCAATGTGCTGTCCTGATTCGGGAAGTCAGTGGGCATTCGCATCTTTGTTGCTACTATTCCGCTCAGGAACCGCTCGATTCTTCCGCCATGAAGCAATATGCCGGCAACCTTCTCACCCGTTATATGGTCCCTGATTTCTTCCTCTACCTGCCTGTCCTTCCAAGTACATCAAACGGGAAAATTGATAAAAAAGCTCTCGCTGCAACTGATCTTGAAATCGAACATTTTTATGTTGCTCCCTGTAACGAATCCGAACGGACGCTTTGTCATATCTTTGCTGAGGTTCTTGGCATTGATGAGCAAACTGTCAGCGTTACCGACAGCTTTTTCGATCTCGGCGGTACATCGCTCCTGGCGGCCAGGGTCGTGCTTCTTGCCAAACATGCGCATATCGATCTTGTTTACAGTGATATCTTTGATGATCCGACCCCTAGGGCTCTCGCTGAACGTTTGGGAAACCCGGTCCCCGCGAAAACAGTATCTGTTCTGGAATCTTCGCCGTCTCTGATCTGTACCCCGCAGGAGCAAGAACTTCTACGCAGCGTACTTCGTCTGAATGACCATTATCGGCCCGGTTCCCATCCTCTTGGGACGATCCTGCTGACAGGCGCTACCGGGTTTCTGGGTTCCCATATTCTCTATGAGCTGCTAAAAAATCCAGATAATACCATTTATTGCGTTATCCGTCCCAAAAACGGTATCAGCTCTCAAGAACGTCTCCAAGGGGTGCTGTTCTACTACTTTGAAAACCATTATGGTGACCTCTTCCAGAAACGGCTCTTTGCTGTCGATGGAGACCTCTTGCAACCTGAAATCGCCGGACTCCCCGAAGGCGTCAAGATCGATACGGTGATCAATTGCGCGGGTGACGTCAGTCATTTTGATGTGGACGGCCGTATCCGTGAAACCAATGTCACCAGTGTCCGGAACCTGATCGGCTTCTGTAAAAAACAGGATGCTACATTGATTCATATTTCCACCCTGAGCGTGGGAGGGTTTATCCCGGAAGATGCCGCCGACGCAGGGGTCTGCTTGAACGAACGCCGTCTGTGGCTGCGTCAAGACCTCTCCAACGTCTATCTGGAAAGCAAGTTTACTGCGGAAAAAATGATCTTGCTGGCGATCCGGGAACAAGGGCTTCGTGCAAAAATCATGCGTGTTGGAAACCTCCAGGGACGTATCAGCGACGGCGAATTCCAGATGAATAAAGCATCAAATGGATTTACAAAATTATTGCAATCCATTGTTCAAACTGGAAAATGCCCCGAGTTTTTCGCTAATTCTCAGGTGAACTTTTCCCCTGTGGACGCTTCTGCTCAGGCAATCTGCCGCATGGCAGGAACTTCTCCCATTTATTCAGTATTCCATATTTTCAACTCTCAAAACCTCTCAGCTACACGCCTGATCAGTCATCTCCGCGCTCTAGGACATCCGGTTGAAATTCTCGACCAGCCTTCCTTTGAACAATTTATGCTGGATGCCGCAGAAGATTCTTCGCTCCAGGGTGCGCTGGACGGTTTCCTCACGCGGGTCGTCGGCGAGGTCAATATGGTGGAAACCCCCTGTGAAAGCGTATTCTCGGTATATGCTCTGGAACAGGAAGGGTTCCTTTGGCCGGAAATTTCTGACGAGTACCTATTCAGTTATCTGATGGGCCAGGAAACCTTGGGAACTTTTGATTTTTCCACTCCATCGGTTTAAGGCTCGTTCATTTTTTCCATTCAGGAGGAATTGCCCATGAAAGCTGACTTGATTTCTACTATACTGTTTACGCTAGCGGCTGCATTTTCCCTCATTCTTACCGCAGCCGTGGTTCATTCCACTCTAACGCCCAAATTTTCTAAAATTAAGACCTTTGCGGTTTGGTTTGGGTTCATTGTCCTTTTCTTTGCCGTTACATTTTTAGGCTACTCGATCAACATTACGGATGATACTACCGCTGGTGTCGGTATTTTGGTTCTTTCCATCCCGCCATCCTTGCTGCTCTATTCTCAACCTACTGCTGCTAAAATTTTTGTTCCTGTCATGGGCAGCCTGATTTCCAGCATTACTACATTTTTCTTCTGTGGAACTACTCTTAGCTTTATCGATAATACCCCAAATCCTTATAATGTCCGGACCCTCCTTATTTTCGATAGCATTAAAATCATCTGGTTTGTTATTTTCTATCTTTGTTACCGAAAATTTGCACGCCGCACTGTACAACAAGTTATTTCTGTCCTCGGAAAGGATACAAAAAAATATATTCCCACGGCTATCTTTACTTATTTCGCTTTCTTTGTGATCAATCGTTTGACGAACACCCTTGGTATCCTGCCGGGCATCCCGGAAACCCGTGTTTTTTTCATTTTGTTCTATCTCATTGTCTGTTCGATTTTCTTTATCCTCTATTGGGAGATTTTTTCAACGGCACTTTGGTCCTCCCGTGCACTCAAAACGGAAGCAGAACTGAATGTTGCTAGCGGAATCCAGCGGGATATGCTTCCTAACATATTCCCTGCATTTCCTAACTGTGATTATTTCGATATCTACGCCATTATGCATCCCGCCAAAGAGGTGGGTGGGGATTTCTACGATTTCTTTATGATCGATTCAACCCATCTTGCTTTTGTCATTGCTGACGTTTCCGGTAAGGGTGTCCCTGCTGCCCTGTTTATGGTCATTGCCAAAACGATCATCCGTAATCAGGCGCAAAGCAGTTCTTCTCCCGCCGAGATTTTCCGCCATGCCAACGACCAGCTGTGCGAAAATAACGGCGAAGGTTTATTTGTTACCTCATTCCTGGGAATACTGGATCTGTCTACTGGGACGCTTTGCTGTGCCAATGCTGGACATAACCCGCCGCTACTACATCGTGCTGACGGCAGTTATAGTTATCTCCAAATGCGTCCTGGATTTGTTTTAGCAGGTATGGAGGGGATTACTTTCCCAGAATTTACCATTCAACTGGAACCAGGCGATGATCTTTTCCTCTATACAGATGGTGTTACCGAGGCTACCAATGAACGTTTGGAGCTTTATGGAGAAAAACGTCTTCTCAAAATCCTTAACGACTCCACTTCTCGTAATTACAGTCCAACCGAACTTCTTCCTTATGTGGAAGAACAGGTAGAGCTTTTTGTAAACCAAGCGGAACAGGCCGACGACATTACCATGCTCTCAGTAAAATTCCTGCGGAAATCCGTTGGAGATGTCAGTTCTCCCTCTTCGACGGATGATGCTATACCGGAAACTTTCTAATTGCAGTATCAACAAACCAAAGCCGCATTACAGGCTTTCCCAGATCCTTTCCTTATGCGGCGGAAAAGGAGAATCCCATGAAAACACTCACTGTTCCTGCGGTGATCGATCAATTGGATGCCGTCCTTGACTTTATTCAAACTCAGTTGCAAGATAGTTCTTGTCCCCAAGATGTACTCTATCAGGTTGCTATTGCTGCTGAGGAGATTTTTGTCAATATCGCACATTATGCTTATCAGACAGAGGGTGGCGATGCTACAATCCGTTGCCAGGTCTGTGGAAATCCTCCCCAGGTCATGATCGAGTTTCTAGATTCAGGGGTCCCTTATGATCCTCTTTCCAGGAATGACCCAGACGTTTCATTGCCAGCTTCCGAGAGGAAAATTGGCGGTCTTGGTATTTTTCTCGTCAAGCAAATGATGGACGACGTATCTTACGAATACCGTGATGGCAAAAATATCCTTACGATCCGCAAGGGAGTTTCTTAAAAATCGGGATATTGATAAACGGACTATAACAGAAAACCCTCATGCCGGGAAATTCCCGACCAGGAGGGTTTTTCTATCATAAATTCGCTTTTCAAAGAAAATCAGAGCTTTTTTCCACAATGAGGACAGTAAGCCCCTTTTGACCACAGCGTTTTTCCGCAGTGCGGACATTTTTGAAAAAACATACATTTTAAAAGAGCACAGATGACAATCACCAACAAACAGAAAAGGGCCAGCCAGGCTTCCACGTAAAATTCATCATTGTTATCCAACAATTTCAAGCCAATGATTGCCCAATCCACCAGGAAAATCAAAAATGCGGAAATCACAATCCAGTTTAGTGCCTTTT
The DNA here is from genome assembly GCA_944381295.1 of uncultured Clostridia bacterium. Classification (GTDB taxonomy): domain Bacteria; phylum Bacillota; class Clostridia; order Oscillospirales; family Acutalibacteraceae; genus CALWKP01. The sequence goes on from CALWKP010000186.1 coordinate 16,654, forward strand.
TCATCATGGTCTCCTGACGCAAACGTCCCTCTCACTACGGCCACACTCGTCTGCCATTCATCACATTCTTTTATTGTGTGTCTCTTAATCTCTTCTGTACGGCAATCATTCCAGGGTTGTCTATTGGGTATTGCCACAGAAAGTTTTGCAGGGATCTGTCCCACCACATTCGTTATAGAAAAACGCACTATCCCCGCTGCACTACTGACTCTTGTTCTTCCTTTATAGGTGGATGTTCCTTCTTCCAGCGCAAAAAGAAGATAATAAAGCATGTCATATGTGCTGCAAAAGTGATGGCCCAACTTACCGGATAAGACAAATACAAGCTGAACAGCGACCGATTCATTTGGAAGATCGTCAAAATCCACAGGATACGCAGGCCACAGGCACCTGTCAGCGATACGATCGTAGGAGTGACCGAATATCCCATTCCTCGGATAGACCCACATGTGACGTCCATAATCCCGCACAAGAAATACGTAGTGCAGATCACCCCAAGACGTCCCAACCCGTACTCAATAACTTCTGATTCTGAGGAGTAAATACTTAACAACTGGCTACCAAACACATATGCCAAAGTTCCCATGGTAACGCCAATGACCACCACACATCCCAGGCATTGGAGCAACACTGGCACAATACGATGAGTTTTTCTGGCGCCGATATTCTGGCTTGTAAAACTAAGCGATGCCTGATAGAGAGAGTTCATTGAGGTATATACAAATCCTTCAATATTCGATGCAGCTGTATTTCCAGCAACTGCGACAGATCCAAACGAGTTAATCGACGATTGGATTAGTACATTGGAAATGGAAAACACTGCCCCCTGTATCCCCGCCGGAAGACCGATTTTTGCAATCTGAAGCAACATTCCTTTTGAAATACTTAAATTCTTCAGGTACAGCTTATAAGGGCCGGAACTGCGGATCAGGCAAACCACCACCAATGCCGCAGAAATACACTGGGAAATTACCGTCGCAAGTGCTACTCCCGCTACTCCCATATGGAATACAATTACAAAAAAAAGATTCAGGACTACATTGATGATACCCGCTATCAGAAGGAAGATCAATGGACGACGAGTATCCCCTACTGCACGGAGGATTGCAGCACCAAAATTGTAGACCATCATCGCAGGCATCCCGGCAAAAATAATTCGCATATATAACACAGCCTGGTTTAATACGTCTTCAGGAGTTCCCATTGCTTCCAACAAAAGCGATGCCAGGGAAATTCCCAGAAAAATCAGGATTACTCCAGAAACAGCACTGACCAGCATTGACGTATGTACTACCTCATGCACCTTTTTCCAGTTCTGAGCTCCATAATACCGGGCTACCAGCACGCTGCTACCAATGGAAAGCCCTAGAAATATATTAACGATCAGGTTGTTCAAGGCGCCGGTAGATCCTACTGCCGCCAATGATTCTTTTCCGACAAATTGTCCTACTACTACAATATCTGCCGCGTTAAATAAGAGCTGTAAAATGCCAGAAAACATCAGAGGGATTGAAAACCTCAAAATCTTCCCGAGCAGTGGACCATTACACATATCAATTTCATAACTTCGTTTCGCCACAGTGTTATTCCTCCCTCTCCTTATTCAATCCTTTTCCTACGTTTTCATGAGCGTAAGCCTATTGTACTCCCCTTTTCCTCGAAATACAATACAAGAATTGATTTTTGAAAATTTCCGGAGTCAAAACGAGCTCCCGGAAAGATCTCTTACATCTGAAGAAATCTTTCCGGGGGCTTCTTATTTTAGGCGATCAAACACACATCAATTACTTACATAATTTAACGGGTTTGTGGGAGATCCATTCACCAAAACTTCAAAGTGACAATGCGCGCCTGTACTGTTTCCGGTACTCCCAATCAAAGCAATCGGCTGTCCTTTTTCTACCTTTTCTCCAGGAGATACCAAAATTTGACTTGCATGGGCATATAACGTTGAAATCCCGTTTCCATGATTAATCATTAAATGATATCCATATCCTGTCGAAAGATATTTTACATAGGAAACTGTTCCGCTATCTGCGGCCACAATCGTTTTTCCGTACGAATTCCCTCCGGAAATATCGATTCCATTATGCATGGCTCCCCATCGCCATTCATAATAACTGGTAATATTGTGAATGGACGGAACCGGCCAAATCATTGACCCTGTCCCTACACCGCTGAGCTTTGGTCTTTCTTTTGTTCCTGTAACTACCTCTTTATCCACTGCTGGAGTAATGACCGTTGTTGAAATATTAGAACGGCCTACTTCAATTCCGTTGATATAGGTAACCTCATCTACTACCTGTTGGACCCCGTTTTGCCCTTCTGTTTGGACTTTCGTATAGTCTGTATATTGGGAATCATCTTTGATCGTTACCGTCTTGTAAGGAATAGCTTCTTCATAGCTTTCCTCTTTCTGTACCTTCACGTCAAGCAAGCCCTTCGACTGACTGACTTTTAAGGTCATCCCCGTCTGGAGGTCATCTCCCGCCTGATTGTTGTTCATCTGATTCAATTCTGCTAACGTCAGGCTGTAACGGCTTGCAATTGCAGTTGCGGTATCCCCGGTCTGTACGGTATATTCGACTTCCTCTTCCTCCCGACCGGTCAGAAGGTTATTCATTTCCTCAGAACTGATAACGCTCTCTGTTGGGAAAAGACCTTTTAATGTCTCCACATTTTCTACAAACGAAACCTTTGCCGTAGTATCAGAGCCCGCGGCTGCATTCAGAATATTCTGTAACAGATAACTCAAATCAGCGCTGCTCTTCACCGCGCCAATCAGTTCCCCATCGACATACAGCCCATTGGCTTCTTCAATAATTCCTCCTGAACGTTCAATCAGTAAATCGCAGAGCATGCTCGGAACAGAATATCCGCTTGTCCCCGTTCTGGTGAGTGTGTAGGATGGGGTAATGGAAAGATCTGTCTGTGTAGCAGTGTCGTATACCATACGTTCCGTCACCATTTCAGCGGCCTGCTCGAATGTTGTCTCATTTTCTACTGTTCCAAGATATTCTCCTTCGTAAGATACCTCTAAACCATAATTCGTATTTGCCCAATACTGCACAGTAAAGACCAGCAGACAAATACAGACTGCCGGAACTGCTACATTTACAATCGTCAAAAGGAACCTCTTATGCTTAACTGCACCGCTGCGTGCCGTATTCATATAATCTTCGGCTGTATAACGAACACCGTTTTTCCTCGCGGTATGGATATTTTTCACTGCACCGCACAGGCTTCCAGCAAAGCGACAAATTTCCTTTTTGGCCTTTTTCAGTTCGCGGCCCAATGTCTGAGCATAAATACGTTCCAAGAGGCGCAGCAATGGACGAAAAAAATATGCTGTCCGTTTTCCCACTCTTTTGAGGATACGCACGGACTGAATTCCCACTATATATAAAAAGTCAAGAAAATGATTTGCTGCAACCGTAAGTTTCTCTTTTTTTATCCATGAAACCTGCAAGTTGATTCATCCTTTCAGTACTCAAAGAAAAAGGTTACAAAGATGTAACTCACATTTACTATCATAGTACAAAAGTTACAACTTTGCAACCCTTTTTCCCGGTTGTCCTGAAAATTTACAATTTCCTCAAACTTTTTCCGCTTAGCAGTATGCCAATTTCTCTGGTGTCCAGCCCTCAATCACTGGTAGGAATTTCTTTGCTTCCTTTTTTGCTCCTTCCAAGTCATGTTCCAGATAATTCCCACATTCTTTCGATGTGCATCCGGGAATTTCTCCGCTATATTCCGCAATCTCGGCAAAAATCTTCTGGATCAGCCGAATTACTTCTTCATGACTCATCCCACGTGTTAAAAAATAAAACCCTGTCCGACAACCCATTGGACCAAAATAAATGATCTGATCTTTGTATTCTGAATTTCGCGCAAATGTTGCAAATAAATGCTCAATCGTATGCATTGCGGCATTCTCTAAAAATGGAGGCCGATTTGGATAACGCATCCGGATATCATATGTCACAACATCTCCATCGATCCTCGAAAGATAAATTCCAGGTACCAGCCGGTCATGGTCTACACAAAAACTTGCAATTTTTTCCATCACTCATCATCCTTCTTAAAAACTTTTTCCACCTGTCAAAGGACTCATCGGATCTCCTCGGAAGAAGGCTGCAATCATCTTTGCCGCTTCTTCTACCGACTTGCTAAATACTTCAAAATAATCGTCTGTCCGTTCCTTCTCCCCATCATTCCAAACTTCATGGCCCGTGTTAGCATAATCATATTCTCCGTCTTCCATCAGATCTCGGAAATAAGCCGACAGATTGCGTCCTGTTTTTTGATGGGATTCTATCGTTTGCAGCAATCGTTTTTTTAATCCAGTCCGGTCGTTCAGCATTCCAAAACAAAACCGTGCATCCTCCATCATCTGAACCAACTGTCCCGATGAAATTTCTTTCTCTAAAACTTCCGCGATTATCTGGCTGTATAGCTGTGCGATTTCTTCCTGTACCTCTTTGTTTTTGGGAAGCGCATTCCGCAGATCAAATTCTGAAGCCAATTCGGAATGTTCTCTCCGCATCATTACAATATCCAAAGCTGATTCAATCTCGTGATGAAGGACACTCATTTCCGTCTCGCTGTGCGATTCCTGCAATTCTTTCTGAAGATAACCCACATAGGGATGCGAGCTGCGATCCAGACTGTAATGGCACAAAAATCCCGCAATATAAGAAGAGGAAATTTTTTTATGCTGTCGGCCTTGCCAAAAATCCCTCATTTTTTCCAATACTTCTGCCGGGTCTTCCGCATGAAATCTTCTGCCATACTCTGCTAAAGATTCTCCCTTCTGCCAGGGAAAAAACCTATGACACTGAAATATATCCGGCCCTTGTGCTCCCCAGAAAAAGGCGTCTCGATCATACCGGCGTTGTGGAGTCACTTCTTCCAGCCGGTCCAGCACCCGCTCTGCATGCAGATAATGTGTGATTGCCGCGGGCATAAGTTTCACCTCCAACCATACTCTTTTCTGTTTTGTCGCGGTTTGCCACAAAATTTTTCTCATTACCACACCTGTGGTAGGCATGTCGCGCAAACTACCTTCAGTCGCCGAGTTTTCCAAAAATCAGTGACCAAGATGCCCACGTTGTTGCATCTGCGGTTATTGTACCACACCTGCGGTGGACATATCGCGCAAGCTCCCTTCGGTCGCTGAGTTTCCAAAAATCAGTGACCAAGGTGCCCGCATTGCTACATCTGCGGTTATTGTATCATAAAATGGTGGATTTTTCCAGATTTAAAAACAAACGGTATGGTCCAAGAACAATTCTTAAAACCATACCGTTTTCTTATCATCAGAGAACCTTTGACAAAAAGTCCTGTAACCTTGGATTTTTGGGATGCGCAAAAAATTCCGATGGCGGCGCCTCTTCCAAAACTTTACCGTCATCCATAAACAGTACGCGAGTCGCCACTTCACGTGCAAATCCCATCTCGTGCGTAACCACGATCATGGTCATTCCTTCTTCGGCCAGCTGTTTCATTACCTGGAGCACTTCCCCTACCATTTCCGGGTCCAGCGCTGACGTCGGTTCGTCAAACAGCATTACATCCGGTTCCATTGCTAACGCCCGAACAATCGCAATCCTCTGTTTCTGTCCGCCCGAAATCTGCGATGGATATGCTCCTGCTTTATCCGCAAGTCCCACTCGTTCCAAAAGCTGTATGGCTTTTGCTTCCGCTTCTTCCTGGGTTTTTAACTTTAATGTCACTGGCGCCAACGTGATATTTTGCATCACTGTCAGATGCGGAAATAAATTGAAATGCTGGAACACCATTCCCATTTTCTGACGGAGGCGGTCAATATCACATTTCGGATCCGTTATTTCTGTATCCTCAAACCAGATCTGCCCTTCTGTTGGCACCTCCAAAAGGTTTAGACAACGCAAAAATGTACTTTTTCCAGATCCGGATGGTCCAACGATAACTACTTTTTCCCCTTTTTCAATCTTTTGATCAATTCCCTTCAGAACATGCAACTCACCGTTGATCGTCTGAAAGCTTTTCGATAAATTTTTAACGGTAATCACTCTTGCGCAACCTCCTTTCGAGCTTTGAGAGCAGAGCGGTCAGACCCATAACCATAATCAGGTAAATCAGCGCCACGGAGAACAAAGGCACATATGCCTGCCAGGTCTGACTGCGAAGAATATCGCCAGCTTTGGTCAAATCTTCAACACCAATAAATCCGGCTACAGAGGTTTCCTTCAGCAATACGATGAATTCATTGCCAAGTGCCGGAAGAATATTCTTTAATGCCTGCGGGAAAATGATTTTTACCATGGTCTGAGTACGTGTAAGACCAAGCGATCTGCCAGCTTCCATCTGACCTTTATCCACAGATTGTATTCCGCTGCGTACAATTTCTGCTACATATGCCGCAGAGTTTAATCCGAAAGCAATTACCGAAGTCCAGACCTTCGGAAATCCTTGGATATTAATAATTATGTAATACATGATGAACAGCTGGACCAGCATTGGTGTTCCACGAATCACCGTGGTATAAATATTACAGATGATCTCCAACCACCGGAGCTTTTTGTTGTGATCGGAAAACACCTTTCCCAGAGCGATCAGCACACCCAGGATCACACCCAAAATAACTGCGAAAAATGCGATCTGCAATGTGATGCCGATCCCTCGTACAATGTACATGTAGCGGTCCGCTTCCACAAACGTGGCATAAATCTGATTCCATACTTCCTGGAAAAATTCATTCATAATGCTCTGCACGTCCCTCCCGTTTTATTCCTCCCAAGAATGGGAAAAAAGGGCGGAAGCTTTCCGCCCTTTCAAGCCATCATTAAGTAATACTCTCCGGATTATTCTTCGGAAATATAACTACTGACGATCTCATCCAGCTCTCCGCTTTCCTGCATTTCCGCCAGCACTTCGTTGAGAACATCCAACAGTTCCTGGTTGCCCTTCTTCACAGCAAGGCCGTACTGTTCCACGGTGAGCGCTTCATCCAGGACCTTCACGGTATCCGCATTTTTCTCTACCAGCTTGTTTGCCGGATAGTCGTCAATAACAACTGCGTCCAGATTGCCCCTTGCCAGGTCGGCCACAGCATCCATTCCCTTGTTCATCCTGGAAATCTGTGCGTTCGGGAAATTCTCCGTGCAGTATGTGTCGCCCGTGGTGCCGAGCTGCACGCCGATCCTCTTGCCGTCCAGGTCGTCGCCGGAAGTGATGTCGCTGTCAACCGCAACAATAATTGCCTGGGAAGCATCAAAGTAAGGCTCTGTAAAGTCAATATCCTTTTCCGGATCAATTGTCATGCCAGCCGCTACAAAATCACATTTATCCGTAGCAAGTTCCAGCGGAAGAGAATCAAAAGAAGTGTTGTTGATACGCAATTCTACGCCTAACTTCTCCGCAATTTTTTTGGAAATATCAATATCGATTCCCTTAAATTCGGTGCCTTCCATGTACTCAAACGGTTCAAATTCCGCATTGGTGGACATGGTAATATAACCTTTTTCTTTAATCTGATCCACATAACCGGACGAAGCTTCTGAAGAACTTTCTTCTGCTGCAGAAGAATCCTCTCCTGCACTTTCCGTAGTGCTCTGGGATGTTTCATTTGCAGCAGACGAAGAACCAGAGGAACTTGTACATGCGGTTGCTGACAATGTCAGCATTCCTGCCAGAAATACAGCGATCAGCTTAGAAACCTTTTTCATATTCATTTACTCCTTTTATAAAATAGAATCTCGATTTATACGGTTCCGGTCGTATAATACCGATTAAAGCAAATGTTTTGCCATATAGCCTGAACGATCTGCCGGGCTATTTCCCTTTCCCGCCACACCGTTCAGCCTGCCAACGCAAGCATAGAAATCTTCGATTTCCGCTTACGGGGGTTGCATAGATTGATCTACATGAAAAAATGCCGGACTACCAGCTCGTCCAGCAAAAGCCAAGGTTTTTCCCTTACGCTTTTACCTACCGGGCGTCCGCCGAGATCATTTTCCCCTAACCGCCTTGCCCTCCCGCGCGTTCCACGGGAGTGTGCCGCTGCTCTCGGGCGTCACCGAGGTAATTTCCTTCGGCACCACTTTGCGCCCGGCCTGCCCACCGCAGGTGCGGAAATCTTCGATTTTTGTTTAGGCCGTGAGGTTATTATACCGCATAAATATACAGATAGCAAGCAAGAAAAAACCAGAATCTTCAGATTCGTGCAAATCTCAACAGGAACCTTATTGTTGTCCGCAATATTTGTATAATATGTCCTTTTTTTCCAAGGATTTGAAGGAAAACTTCCGCATATCTTCCGGCAGAGAACTTTCAAAAACCAGTTCTTTCCCTGTCACCGGATGGAGCAGTTCTACCCGCCCGCAATGCAAGGCCTGACGCGAAATGGCATCTGTTTTTCCACCATACATATCATCCCCGGCTAACGGGTGTCCGATCGACGCCATATGCACCCGGATTTGATGTGTCCTGCCGGTTTCCAAACGGAGTTTGAGCAGCGTATATTCGCCATTTTCGCCCACTGCACGCCAGTGTGTCACTGCCGGGATTCCTGCTGGCGAAACTTCCCGCTGGATACCATGACCTTCCATCCGTGCAATCGGACCATCTACTGTTCCCTCGCCAAACAGTTCCCCTTCACAAATCGCTGTATACTCTTTTTCTATTCCGCTAGCCAACCGCGCTGCAATATACGGATTTTTGGCAATTACTACCAATCCGGTTGTATCTTTATCCAATCGATATACAGATCTGACTGCCAATTGCTGTCCTTTTTTTGCAAAGTATCCTGCGACCGCATTGGAAAGTGTATCCATATCATGTCCCGGAGAAGGATGCATTGGCATCCCACTTGGCTTTTCTACTACCAGAAGATCTTCATCTTCGTACACTACTGCAATCGAAGTTTCACCAGCTTCTGCCAGCTTCCGATCATCCGGCATCCGAATGGAAACCTTATCGCCGCAATGCAGAATATCAATAGAACGCGCATGGGCCCCGTTAATCACGAGGCCCATAGGTTGCTGTTTCAGTTTCACCAAAAGACGCGCAGACATTCCACAAGAAATTCGGAGGAAATTTTTCAGTTTCGCCCCATCCATTTCTGCCGGAACCTCAAATACAATCTCCCTCATACAGCGCCTTATTTCGCCGACGCAGCTACCATAACGCTTCCGCTGCCTTCGTTCAGGCTATTGCCATAATCATAATAGCAATAGTTAACATCTACATTGCTGTTTCCGCCAACTGCTCCCGGCAATGGAATCGTACCAAACTGCCACATGGTAAACGTTCCCGTATAAGACGGGTTCGGGGTTCCCCAATGTGCTACCCATTTGTCATATTTATCCAGTGACGGATCTGTCAATTTGGAATTATAAAAATTACTGTAACTGTAAATAGCAGTCTTGTATCCCGCTGCTTCCACGGTATCACAGAATGCTTTGACAACTTCTGCTGCCTGTGCAGGAGTCAGGTTCGCCTGGCATTTATCTTCCATGTCGAACGCCAAAGGATAATCCAATTTTCTGCCACCCAAAATACTCAGCGCCATCTGTGCTTCCTGGCGTGCCTCTTCCGGAGTCGTAGCATAGCTGTAATGATAAGCCCCTACCTTAATTCCATTGGCAGTTGCTCCCGCATAGTTTGCTTCAAAATAAGCGTCTTTCTGGGTTGCCCAGTTTTCCCATCCGTATCCGGTACGGATCATGGCAAAATCAATCCCCTGCGCTTTTACCTGTGACCAGTCAATCGTTTTCTGGAAGGTCGAAACGTCGATTCCTTTCAGTGCTACATGAGCGATGCAGGAAGAAGTAGTACCGTCTGCCGCAGTAGCCGTAATCACTGCACGGCCTAACCCTTTTGCAGTAACAACACCATTTTGCACCGTCGCGACACTTTCATCACTGCTGGTCCAAATCATACCGCTTGTCGCATCGTTACCTCCTACTGGAGCATTTTCCAACGGAGAGGAAACCAATTGTCCGTTATTAAAAATAAACGCATTGGCAAACGGCGAAGAATTCGCTGACGGGGACGATTGTAACACGTTGCCCGCAGAATCTACAAGTGAAACGGTCGAAGTCTGGCCCACTTTTAAACTCATAGAAGTTTGGCCCATTTTCCAATCAGTTGCCGTTGATACCGGCAAAGTGACACCGGATGTTCCTCCACTGGTGCCTCCTCCCGTTGTGCTCGTGCTCCCCGATGCATTAGGATTCCATTCCACAATAATGGATTCTGCAAATACCGAACCGCCCATCGGCAGTGCAACCGCAAGAGCCAGCCCTATCGATACTAACCGTTTCTTGATTTGTTTCATCTTTTTACCTCCATAAGTAATTTTTCGCCGTTGTAAGCCGCGCGCCAAAGTAATTATGTAAAACTATCCATCCAATAAAATACAGGCAAATGTCTCTGTTGTCAAGACAAATCCCTGGAAGGCCCCTCGAAACAGACAGCAACTTTCAGGCGCTTTACAAAAGCTTTCTACCATATAGAACGGTTTAAGTCGCGGAAATATTGCACTGTTTTGTAATTTTTTTGTAATTTTTTTATTTTCTGCCTGCCAAGAAAGGAAAAAAGGAACCAAATGAGGACGAAAAAGCGCCACTATTCAAATCCATTATGCTATTTCTCTTTTGTAATTTTGGAAATTATTTCTTATTTTGTAAAATCAATATCATAACGTGTTCCATGGGAAAATAGAACTCCCTCTGTCAAGTCGAGACGAAGGATTACCGTATTGCTGTCCTCAAGGTCATTATGTCCGTTATGAATCCATTCCGAAAAGACCGTTTCCATTCTTTCTGCAATTTTCCTATTCTCGAAATTTCGGAAAGAACCTAAAACTACTCCTTTTCCGTGTGCTGTAAACCAATCCCCGCAAATAGCCACAGCGGAATTTTCTTTTATTTGCTCAACTTTGTTTGAAAGTCCATAAGTAAGCACATAAAATGCACGATCCTCATAAAAAGTGTTCCCTGTACGGACGTATGGTACTTGCCCCTTTGCCGTCGCTAAGGAAATCGTTGTATCCTTTCCAAAGCGTTCCTCCATAATTTTTTCTGCTTCTTGCGATAATTTTTCCACTTCTTCCCTCCTGTTCTCTTTTATCCAAACATTTTTCCTGTTTTCAAGTTCCTCTGTTACAAGTATCTTAAAAAAACCAGCAGACCGATCGGCCTGCTGGTCTCTATCATGATACCTTATTTGACTTTGTAAGTCCAGCCCATTGTATCCGGCAGGTTACCCCACTGGATTCCGGTCAATGTGTCGTACAATTTCTGGGAAACCGGGCCAATTTTCCCTTCATTGATGATCATTACGTCGTCGCCCCATTTCAACTCGCCGATCGGGGAAATGACCGCCGCTGTACCAGTTCCGAACGC
>CALWKP010000187.1 GCA_944381295.1 uncultured Clostridia bacterium
CCGCAACAGTCCTCCCGATCTCTGCGAAAAAACAGAGGCTTCCATTGAGGATACCGAACTCTGGATTCAGGAATGTACCGGACGCTATCAAAATATCCGTCCGATTCTCACGCCGCGCTTTGTGCCCTCCTGTTCCGATGTCCTTATGAACGCGCTCGGCCGTCTCGCTGAACGCTATCAGCTTCCGGTACAATCCCATCTCTGTGAAAATCATTCCGAGATCGAATGGGTCCGCAGCTTATGTCCCGGCGCCGGCAGCTATGCAAATGCTTACGCCAGATGGGGCCTTTTCGGAGATACCCCTACCGTTATGGCGCACTGCATCCACTGTACCGACGACGAACTGGATCTCATGCGCGTCAACGGTGTATTCGCGGCACACTGCCCCGAATCCAACATGAACCTTTCCAGTGGTATCGCTCCTGTCAGAAAACTCCTGCAATCCGGAATTCCGACAGGTCTCGGCACCGATATTGCCGGAGGGTCCAGTTTATCCATCTTCCGCGCCACAGCACAAGCAATCCAAAACAGTAAGCTTTACCGCGCAGTGATTGATTCAGATTGTCCGCCGCTCACGCTTGCGGAAGCATTCTATTTGGCAACGAAAGGCGGAGGGGCCTTCTGGGGCAAAGTCGGAAGCTTTGCATCCGGTTTTGCTTTCGACGCTATCATTATCGACGACACCCGACTCCGTTCCTCCGGACTTTCTCCGGAACAGCGTTTGGAACGTGTCGTAATGCTCTCTGAGGACCGTGATATTACTGCAAAATTTGCAGCCGGAAGGCTGATCTTTGATAGGGGGAATCCAGCATGGCAATCGGCAAGAGCATGAACCGTGTAGATGCCTACGAAAAAGTTACCGGTCAGGCACAATATACCGACGACTTCTTCGAAGGCGAGATGCTGACAGCCAAAGTGCTGCACAGCACGATTGCGAACGGTTGGGTCAAGAAAATTGACACTTCCGAAGCAGAAAAACTTCCCGGCGTCGTCAAGATCGTCACTTGCTTTGACGTGCCGGACATCCAATTCCCAACGCCTGGGCATCCCTGGTCCACGGAGGAAGCCCACCAGGACGTTTCCGACCGTAAACTCCTAAATCAACGCGTGCGCCTCTATGGGGACGATATCGCCGCCGTTGTCGCGCTCGACAGCGTTGCTGCTTCCCGAGCACTGAAAGCCATCCGCGTTGAATACGAGGAATATCTTCCTCTGCTTTCCCCGGAAGAGGCTATGGCGGAAGGCGCCCCGCTCATGCACGAAGAATATCCCGGAAACATCCTGAAACATCATACCCTGATCGAAGGGGATTACGAGAAAGCGGCCAGCGAGGACGGACTTCTCTTTGTGGAGGGCGATTTCCAGACCCAGATCGTCCAGCACTGCCACATCGAGCCGCCCATCTCCTATGCTTACATGAAAAAAGACCGCATCACGGTTGTTTCTTCTACGCAGATCCCCCATATCGTCCGCCGGGTCGTTGGGCAGGCTCTCGGGATCCCATGGGGACACATCCGCGTCATTAAGCCCTATATCGGCGGAGGTTTCGGCAACAAACAGGAAGTCCTGTATGAGCCGCTCAACGCCTTTCTAAGCATGCAGGTCGGTGGACGCTGTGTGAAATTGGAGCTGACCCGCGAAGAAACTTTCATCTGTACCCGTACCCGGCACGCGATCTCCTTCCACGAAACCACCGGCGTCCGTCCGGACGGCAGGCTCGTCGCACGGCGCGTAAAGATCGTCTCCAACCAAGGCGGTTATGCTTCCCACGGCCACGCCATCGCCGCGAACGCCGCCAACGAGTTCCGCCATCTATATCAGGCGGACGGTGCACTTGAAGTGGATGTTTCCACTGTCTACACCTCCATGGCTTCCGCCGGTGCAATGCGCGCTTACGGCATCCCGCAGGCTGCATTCGCCCTCGAATCCCATATGGACGACATTGCGCTGCGTCTCGGGATGGATCCCATCGAACTGCGCAAAAAGAATATGATGAAGCTCGGCTATGTGGACCCAGGCACCGGCATCGCCTGCTATTCCAGCGGCCTGGAAGAGTGTATCGACCGAGGGATGGCATACATCCACTGGGCGGAAAAACGGAAACAGTATCAGAACCAAACCGGACCGATCCGCCGCGGCGTTGGGATGTCTATTTTCAGTTACAAGACCGGCGTTTACCCGATCTCCCTCGAAACCGCAAGCTGCCGGATGGTCCTCAATCAGGACGGTACCATGCAGCTTCAAATGGGCGCTACTGAAATCGGTCAAGGTGCTGACACCGTATTCACACAGATGGCTGCCGACAGCGTTGGGTTCCTGCCGGAAAACGTCCACATCGTCAGTTTCCAGGACACCGATGTGACCCCATTCGACACCGGTGCGTATGCGTCCCGCCAGACCTATGTCAGCGGGATGGCGCTCAAGAAAACTGCCGGGATTTTCCGCGAAAGGATTCTGGATTACGCCTCCTATATGCTCCAAAAGCCTGCCGACTCCATGGATATCCGTGACAGCTGGATCGTCTGCCGTGAAACCGGAGAACAGCTGCTCGGGATGGATGCGCTGGCGATGGAATCATTTTACAGTCTGGACAACTCCGTCCACATCACTGCCGAAGCCACCAACCACTGCAAGAGCAACACCTTCGCATTTGGCGCGTGTTTTGCTGAAATCGAGGTGGATATCCCGCTCGGCAAAATCAAAGTACTCGATATCATCAACATCCACGACAGTGGTGTGCTCATTAACCCCAAACTTGCAGAAGCCCAGGTACACGGCGGCATGAGCATGGGGCTCGGCTACGCGTTAGGGGAACAGCTGCTCTACGACAAAAAAGGCAAACCTTTAAACAACAATTTCCTTGACTATAAACTGCAAACCAGTCTCGATACCCCAGAACTGCATGTAGATTTTGTGCAGACCGTTGACCCAAGCGCACCGTTCGGCAACAAGGCTCTGGGAGAACCTCCGGCAATCCCGGTAGCTCCGGCAATCCGGAACGCCCTGCTCCACGCCACCGGCGTCGCCGTCAACTCGCTGCCGCTCAACCCGCAAAAACTTGTCGAAGCTTTTACCGAAAACGGACTGCTGAACGGAGGTGCTCTCCATGTATGATATTGAAAAAATTTACGATGCTGTTTCACTGGATGATGCCATCCGCGCCCGTGTGGAGGACCCGGAAGCTGTCATTATCGCCGGCGGCAGCGACGTTCTCATCAAAATCCGTGAAGGGAAGCTCGCCGGATGCCGTTTGATCGGGATTCGCGCCATCAAGGAACTGGAAGGTATTTCGATGGACGGCGACGGCTGTATCCATATCCGTCCGCTCACAACATTTTCTCATATCACGTTCCATCCCCTCATCCGGGAACACCTTCCCGTCCTGGGGTACGCCGTCGATCAGGTCGGCGGCCCGCAGATTCGCAACATCGGCACCATCGGCGGCAATGTCTGCAATGGTGTGACCAGTGCGGACAGCGCTTCCACCCTGTTCGCCTACAATGCCGTTCTGGAACTGACCGGTCCCGACGGAAAACGCACCCTCCCCATTGCGGAATTCTACACCGGTCCCGGACATGTCGGCCTGGGACCTGCAGAACTTCTCACTGATATTATGATCGCAAAAAAGGATTATGACGGATTTGGCGGGCATTATATCAAATATGCGCAGCGCAACGCTATGGACATCGCCACGCTCGGTTGCTCTGCTATCTGCCGCCTGAACGCCTCCAAAAACACGATCGAAGATCTTCGGCTTGCATTCGGTGTGGCCGGCCCCATCCCAATGCGCTGTCACAAAGCCGAGGAAGCTGCTCGCGGACAGCTCATTTCTCCGCAGCTTCTGGAGCAAATTGCCCTTACCGCGGAAAGCGAGGTCAATCCCAGGACTTCCTGGCGTGCGTCCAGGGAATTCCGTTTGCAGCTTGTCCGGGAGCTCAGCCAGCGCGCATGCAAGCAAGCAATCATCCATGCAGGAGGTGCCGACTTATGACAAAAATCATCCATTGTACCGTAAACGGTCAGGAAACCGAAGTCGCCATCGACATCCGCGAATCCCTGGCCGACATGCTCCGGCAGCGGCTCCACCTCACCAGCGTCAAAAAAGGCTGTGAGGTTGGGGAATGCGGCGCATGCACCGTCCTCGTCGATGGTGAGGCGATCGACAGCTGCATCTATCTTGCCGACTGGGCCGACGGCAAACACATTCTGACTGTCGAAGGGCTTCGCGGCCCCAACGGGGAACTCTCCCCCATCCAGCAGGCCTTTATCGAAGAAGCCGCCGTACAATGCGGTTTCTGTACCCCTGGCATCATTATGTCAGCGGTTGAAATCGTCGGCAGCGGAAAACAATATACCCGCGACGAAATCCGGAAGCTGATTTCCGGCCATCTCTGTCGCTGTACCGGATACCAAAATATTTTAAACGCAGTGGAACGCGCCGTCAATGAAGCATATCAATTCCTCCAACAAGGCGAACCCTGAACGAAATTTAAAAAGTTTGGAGAGAGAGCCATGTCAACATTTACCGTAAACGGGAAAACAGTTTCCGTACAGGAAAACAAAAAGCTGATGCGCTATCTGCGGGATGACCTGGGCCTGACTTCCGTCAAGGATGGATGCAGCGAAGGCGCCTGCGGGACCTGTACCGTCCTGGTGGACGGCAAACCGACCAGGGCTTGTATTTTCACCACCGATAAAATGGATGGAAAAAACGTCCTGACCGTAGAGGGTCTGACCGAATTTGAAAAAGAAGTTTACACTTACGCCTATGGCGAAGCTGGTGCGGTCCAATGCGGCTTTTGTATTCCCGGTATGGTTTTATGTACGAAAGCCCTTCTGGATACCAATCCGGAACCAACGGAAGCCGATGCGGCTTATGCCATCCGCAATAACATCTGCCGCTGTACCGGTTATGTCAAAATCATCCGGGCAATCATGATCGCAGCGGAAATCATGCGCGCCGGAAGGATCCCGGACGCTCCCGACGATTGGAAGGTCGGCGCCAGAGTCCACCGGGTAGACGTCCGCGAAAAGGTAACTGGGACAGGGCTCTATCCCGACGACGTCTATCTCGATGGCATGATTTACGGTTCCGCTGTCCGTTCACTCTATCCAAGGGCACGCATCAAAGCAATCCGTACCGAAAAGGCCAAGGCCCTTCCCGGCGTTGTTGCTGTCTTCACCGCCGACGACATTCCCGGAAAAAACAAGGTCGGCCATCTGATGAAAGACTGGGACACTATGATTCCGGTCGGCGGCGTCACCCATTATCTTGGCGATGCGATCGCCCTTGTCGCCGCTGAGGACCCAGATACGCTCCAGAAAGCAAAATCCCTTGTGGAAATCGATTACGAGGAAGTGGAACCGATCACCTCCATTGACGAAGCACGCGCAGAAGGCGCCTCACTTGTTCACGAAAGCCACGGCTCAAACCTTCTCACCAGCCGCCACGTCTCCCGCGGAAATGCCGCTGCGGCAATCGCTAACAGCAAATATGTCCTGCATGAGCACTTTTCCACCCCATTCACAGAACACGCCTTCCTGGAACCGGAATGCGCGGTCGCCTACATGGAGGGGGACGCGGTAAAAGTACTCTCTACCGATCAGGGAACTTATGACACGCAGCATGAAATTTTCCCCATGCTCGATCTTCCGCCAGAAAAAGTAAAAGTCCGGAACATGCTTGTCGGCGGCGGATTCGGCGGTAAGGAAGACGTTACCGTCCAGCACCAGGCCGCACTGATTGCCTACCTGACTGGCCGTCCCGTCAAAGTCAAGCTGTCCCGTCCCGAAAGCATCCTGATCCATCCAAAACGTCATCCCATGGAAATGGATTTCACCCTTGGCTGTGACGAAAACGGGATTATCCAGGGGGTCAAAGCAGTCGTCCATTCCGACACCGGAGCCTATGCTTCCCTCGGCGGGCCTGTCCTGGAACGCGCCTGCACCCACGCCGCCGGCCCTTACAATTACCAGAACTTTGAAATTGAAGGCTATGCATGGTATACCAACAACCCTCCCGCCGGGGCATTCCGCGGATTCGGCGTCACGCAAACCTGTTTCGCCATCGAATCCCTTCTCAACCGTATGGCTGATCAAGTGGGGATTTCCCAATGGGAGATCCGGTACCGCAACGCCATCCGGCCAGGTCAGGAACTTCCCAACGGCCAGATCGTCGGTCCCGAAACCGGTCTGGTGGAAACCCTGGAAGCCGTGAAACCCTATTATGATGCGGCAAAATATGTCGGGCTTGCCTGCGCAATGAAGAACGCAGGCGTCGGCGTGGGGCTCCCGGACTGGGGACGCTGCCGGTTAGTCATCCGTGACGCCAAAGTAGTCATCGAGGCAGGCGCTTCCTGCATCGGCCAGGGACTTGGCACCGTCCTGGTACAGACAGTCTGTGAGCTATTGAACCTTCCCCGCGTCCAAGTCGTTTACGACCGTGCCAACACCTATGAGGCACCGGACTCCGGAACAACATCCGGTTCCCGTCAGACTCTCATCACCGGGGAAGCGTGCCGCCGGGCATGCCTGAAACTGAAAGAAGAACTCGGGCCGGAAGGGCTTGCCGGACTGGAAGGCAAAGAATACTACGGGGATTACCTTGCCAAGACAGATAAGCTCGGCGCAGATGTCCCCAATCCTGTCAGCCATGTGGCTTATGGGTACGCGACACAGCTGTGCGAGCTGGACGAACAAGGAAAGCTCAAGCGGATAGTCGCCGCGCATGATGTCGGCAAAGCAGTCAATCCGACCAGCGTGGAAGGACAGATCGAAGGCGGCGTTGTGATGTCGATGGGATTTGCTTTAACCGAACGCTATCCTCTCGACCGCTGCAAGCCAACCGCCAAATTTGGCACATTAGGACTGTTCCGGGCAAACCAGATTCCCGAAATCAAAGCCCTGATCGTGGAAAAACCCGGTCTGAATGTAGCCGGCGGCGCGATCGGCATTGGGGAAATCACATCGATCCCGACCGCTCCCGCGATTTCCGAGGCATACCGGCAATTTGACGGGCAGCCACGCAACTCCCTGCCGTTGGTCAATACCCCCTATGCCAAAAAATAATATCTCAGTAAAAATATCACTGCACCATAGGGAGGCGGAAGCAAGCCAAAAGCTTGCTTCCGCCTCTTCCACGATTTTCCAAATAGAGGATACTTTTTCTTCCCACAAATCGTACCCATTCTAACAGGAGGGCAAAAGCATGCTTTGCTTTTGCCCTCCTGACTGGTAACCAGCATACCCCGGTAGATTTGTCAATGACGGCGAAGCCGTTCATTTCATCATTGACAGGTCTGCCGGGGTATGCTACTTTTTTAGATCTCTTTCTATTTTCTGTCAGGGGGCTTCCCGTTACTGGCAAACCCCTCTGCATTTTTGAGACATCCATCCTTGTTTCCAAGCTTGGTCAATACTTCAGGACAGGTTCCCCCAACGTTCTATCGACGCACGCATGATCTCCAGGTTTTCCGGCGGATACGGCATATACTGATCCGGCGAACAGAAATATCCGCCGTCCTTTCCAAACACCCGGATCGCTTCCCGGACTTCTGCATCGATTTCCTCTGGTGTTCCCGTCATGAGGACGCTGCTCGACACCCCGCCATGCAGTGAGAGCCTTCCCTTCGCTGACGCCGCTACTTCTTCCCGGTTGTTCGCCGATACCTGTATCGGGTTCAGTACGTCCACACCCAAATCCACAAAAGTATCAAACAACGGCAAAACGTGGCCGCAGCTGTGAAAATGCACCAGCACTCCCGCCTTCTTGTACACCTCGAACAGTTTCCGGTAACGCGGAACCAAAAATTCCTGGATCATTGCCGGACTCATCAGCAGGCTGGTCTGGCTGCCTAAATCGTCGCTCATATCGACCATCTCTACCCCCACCGCCAGATAATGCCGAGCAATTCCCAATTGGAACTCCATAATTCTATCCAGAATTTCTTCCGCAAATTCTGGTTCTGTATAGAAATATTCCATCATCGCTTCCATACCGACCAGCATATACGATTTTTCCCACAAAGTATCTCTGTGAGACCCACACAATATATAATTTTCTCGATCTTCCAGACGATCAAACTCCTCTTTTCCACGGTAAATCGCTCCGATGATCCGTTCGTCATCTGGGTCCGGCCAATGGTATTCTGCCAACTTTTCCGGTTCCGAAATCGGGCAGTAGGAAGGCAGTCCCATCAAATCCGGATATTCCTTATGCCACTCTGTCCCCCAAATATCTGTCCACCGGCTTCCTACCGGCCGATGCAGCTCGTCAACATGACCTTCATATCCATCATGATCCGCACCCAAATACGAAAGCGTATACGTTGGGATTTCTGTCAGAATTTTCTGATGGTTCCGGCAGCGGATCGTTTCCAGCGCCAATTCTTTTCGATTCATCCTGTTATTCTCCTTTTTGTCTCATCCTGTCCGGCAGGAGCTCGTTTTCTCCATTCTTTGTCCATAATATACTATTGATTACCGTTTCGCACAACCGTTTTTTCCGATATCCGCAACATTGAATAACTATCGCAATATTTTCAGATAAAACCATTCCTTTCTTTTTGTTCAAATTCCTATTCCTCTTTCCCTGTTTTTTCTGCACGAAATCTTTCCTTTTTTATCGAAAAGCGATATAATATTTTCAGAATTGTAGTAGTAACCTTTTGCCGCCTGATTTCAAAATAATTGAGGAGGAAACGCTATGTTGAAAGATTTGCTGAAAAAGAACCGCAGCTATCGCGGCTATGACAAAAATGCGGTTTTAACGAAAACACAGTTGTTGGAACTGGTTGATTGCGCCCGGTATGCGCCCTCCAGCGTCAATATGCAGCCGTTAAAATACTATGTCACAAATGAAAAAGAAACTGTTGCGAAAATCCAGGCTCTCACCAAATGGGCCCGCGCTTTGCCGGAATTAAACCTTCCTTATCCCGGCCATCAGCCAACCGCCTGGATCGTCATTTGTCAGGATCTCGGAATCAGCGATTCTATCGCACGCTTCCAGAAAGACGTCGGGATCGTCGCTCAGACGATTCTTCTGGCTGCTACCGAAATGGGCTTCGGCGGCTGTATGATCGGCAACTACAATCCCAAAGAGGTCCAAAAAGCGCTGGAACTCGATGATGTTTATGTCCCCGTACTTCTGATCGCGCTTGGCAAACCTGATGAGGAAATCGTCCTCACAGAAGCGGTCAACGGCGGTTCTGTCAAATACTACCGCGACAGCGACGGCGTCCACTATGTCCCGAAACGCAAACTCGAGGATATCCTTCTGTAATGGCGGCAGAACAACAGCTCCGGGATGCCTTGTGTGACCGTTTGTATGGACTTGGCGCCTGCGATGTCGGATTTTGCCGTCCCGACGACACCCCGGAAGGGTTGCCTTATGCCATCAGCATTGCAGTCCGTTTGTCGGATGCAATCGTGGATGAAATAGACACCGCGCCGACCCACACCTATTTCCACCACTATCGCAGTGTCAACACCTTGATTGACCAGATTCTGCTGCAAGCTGGTATCTTCTTGCAGAGAGCAGGATTCCGCTATCTTCCCGTGGCAGCTTCCCAGAGCATCAACTTGCAGGGTTGGGAATATCATGGACGATATTCTCACAAAAAGGCTGCTTGTCTTGCCGGAATGGGAACGATTGGCAGAAGTTCCCTGTTTCTTCACCGTAAATATGGCCCCAGGGTCCGGCTCGGTACGATTTTTACAGATTGTCCTTTGGGGGAATCGTCGCTTCCTGCACCTTCCCCCTGTGTGGATTGTTCCCTTTGTGTACAGTCCTGTCCTGCAAAAGCCATCCTCGGCCCTTTGTGGGCGCCTGGTATCCGCCGGGAAGAACTGTTTCTTCCCGATCAGTGCAGCACCTATATGAAACAGGCCTTCCAACATATCGGACGCGGGGCGGTCTGTGGAATTTGCATGAAAGTATGCCCTTATGGCACGGAAAATAAAATTGGAGGGGATTCCCTATGGCCAAAATTGTCGACGCAAAAGGAAAAAATTGTCCGATTCCCGTCGTGATGGCGAAAAAGGAAATCGATGCAGGCTGTCCGGAATTCACCGTGGAAGTGGACAACCAGACAGCTGTGGAGAATCTCAAAAAACTGGCGAAAAATCAGGGCTATTCTTCCTCAGTCAGCGAAGCTGAAGGCGTATATTACGTAGATTTTGTACAGGACTGTGAGGCATGCAATGCCCTGCTGGACAGCGATAAACCGCAGAAATCCTGGGCAGTCTTTGTTCCGCGCGATACTGTGGGCGACGGCGCAGAAGAACTGGGGAAGTCCCTGATGAAAATGTTCTTTTACACACTTTCGCAATCTGACGATCTGCCGGACTGCATCCTGTTCATGAACGCCGGAGTAAAACTCCCTGTGGGAGACGAGCAGGTGATCGAGCACCTGAAATCCCTGGCGGAAAAGGGCGTCGATATCCTGGTATGCGGCACCTGCCTCAATTTTTACGGTCTTTCGCAGGACCTGAAAATCGGGACAGTCAGCAACATGTACGATATCGTTTCCCGCATGCAAAAAGCCGATAAGGTTCTCACAGTATAATGGAAATTTCCAGAAAACAAGCAGAGCTCCTGCGCGGGTTGCCCCGGGTAGACGCCGTGATGGCGCGCCCGGAATGGAACGTTGCCCGCCAAGAGAATCCTCAAACGTTAAAAGCTGCTGTACGCAGTGTCCTGGAAAATATCCGTCAGGAGATTCAAAGCGGGAAACGTACTTCTCCGATCCTGGATTCCGAATTATCCGGTAGGATTTCCTCCTGCTATATCTCATTTTGCGGCATGCGTCCGGTCATCAATGCTACCGGGGTGATTCTCCACACCAATCTTGGACGCGCGCCGCTTTCCCGTCAGGCGGTGGAAGCCGCGCAAAGGGCCGCATACGGATATACTGATCTGGAATTTGACCTGGATTCCGGCACACGCGCAAACCGCACAGCAGCCGTAGAAGCACTGCTGTGCCGCCTGACCGGAGCTGAGGACGCTATCGCCGTCAACAACAACGCGGCAGCCGTTATCCTCTGTCTGGCTGTGCTGGCGAAGGGCAAGCCCGTCGCAGTTTCCCGCGGGGAACTTGTCGAGATCGGCGGCTCTTTCCGCATCCCGGAAATTTTGCAGCAAAGCGGCAGTCCACTCTTGGAAATCGGCACGACAAACCGTACTTATCTTTCCGATTACGAGAACGCCGCCGCGCAGGGTGCCGCCCTCCTGCTCAAGGTGCATTCCAGCAACTACCGCATCATCGGGTTCACCGAATCCGTTGCTATTTCAGAACTTTCCGCACTCGGCAACCGGCTTGGCCTCCCAGTTGTCCACGATGTCGGTGGCGGGCTCCTGGCGGACCTCTCTCCTTACGGAATCTGTGAAGAGCCATCTGTCTGCCAAAGCGTCAAAGATGGTGCGGATATCACCACATTCAGCGGTGACAAGCTTTTGGGCGGTCCACAATGCGGCCTTGCTGTCGGAAAACGATCCTGGATTTCCCAAATGAAGCGTCATCCACTGGCCCGAGCATTCCGTCTGGACAAAGTTACGCTGGCTTCCCTCGAAGCCACCCTGCTTTCCTACGAAAACGGACGGGAATTTGAAGAAATCCCCGTATTGTCCATGCTTTGCGCTGCGACATCCTCACTGGAACTCCGCGCACAAAAGCTATGTTCCCTTTTGCGAGGAATTGGAATCTCCGCCCAGATTCGCGAGACGGAAGGCCAGGTAGGAGGAGGCACACTGCCCGAACATCCTCTTCCGGGCTACGGCGTTTCTTTTTCCGCAAAGTTTTCTGCGCAGGAACTGGAAGCCCGCCTTCGTCATGCTCCTGTTCCGGTGCTTGCGAGGATTTCCAAGGGACAGGTCATCTTTGATGTGCGTACCGTTCCGGAAGAACAGCTTCCTTTCCTGGTACAAGCCGTCCAATACGCCTTTTACGGAGAAAACGGATGATGAAATATTTGATTCTTGGGACAGCCGGCCATGTCGATCATGGAAAGACGACACTTGTAAAAGCTCTGACCGGCGAGGATACCGACCGGCTTATAGAAGAAAAGCGGCGTGGGTTAACTATTGACCTGGGTTTCGCGCTGTACCGTGACGACGGATTGGAAGCCGGAGTCATCGATGTTCCTGGGCACGAACGTTTTTTGCCGAACATGCTTTGCGGCGCCGGTTCCATAGACCTTGTGTTGTTGGTGGTCGCCGCAGACGAAGGAGTAAAGCCCCAAACCCGCGAACACTTGGACATTCTGGACGCCCTGGGGTGTCAATCTGGCATCCTGGTGCTTACCAAGACAGACCTTGCCACTCCAGAACAGATTTCCGTAACAAAGAAAAACCTTTTGCAAGAATGTGACGGGACTTTTCTCGAACATGCGCCGTGTGTTTGTGTCTCGGCCAAAACGGGAATTGGACTCGCGGAACTGCGCACCTGGATCTCCCGGCTGGCGCTGCGTCTCCCGGAACGGGATAAAGCTGCACCGTTCCGGCTTCCGGTAGACCGTGTATTTTCCGTGGAAGGTTTTGGTACTGTGGCGACTGGAACTCTCTTACAAGGGACCCTCCGGGAAGGAGAAGAAGCAGACTGTATTCCTGGAAATCATGTCCGCATCCGCGGCCTGGAAACCCATCACAGACAAATCCCGGCAGCGGTTGCCGGTCAGCGTGTCGCAGTGAACGTCAAAGGCGGCGAAATCCTTCGCGGCCAGGTCCTTGCGGAGCCAGGGACCCTTTCCCCGTCCTCTGTGATCGATATTTCTCTGCACATGCTTCGTCACACCGGGGACCCCCTGAAAAATTCGGAACGTCTGACCGTTTTCCTGCATACCGGGAAAACACTCTGCCGTGTCGTCCTGTTTGGACGGGACAGCCTT